>JBMOEY010000030.1:0-15715 GCA_049314515.1 Microbacteriaceae bacterium | reverse complement strand
GAGCTTCGGGTGCTCGCCCCGAATGATGTCCGTCATCTGCCGCAGGTCGCGAACCGCTGCTCGCAAGCCGCCCGGGCCGAGGTGCCCGAGTTGCGACTCGTCTCCACCCCACTGTTCGAGTCCCGTGCGGCCATGTCCACGCATATCCGGCGCGTAGACCGTATATCCCGCGTTGGCGAACGCCGTCGCGGGCGCGACGAAGCGCTTGGCGTGATCGCCAAGCCCGTGAACGAGCAAAATCACACCCTTGGGCTTCTTTGCCGAATACACGTCATAGGTGATTCGCACACCCTCAGCATCAATAAACGTCGTCATGAAGTTCATCCTGTCACCAACGTCGAAGAAAGGCACGAGGTGAGTAGGCTGAAATTCATGCGCCCCCACTACGACGTCGTCATTGTGGGCGGAGGACACAACGGTCTCGTGGCCGCGGCGTACCTGGCAAAATCCGGTCGGACAGTTGCCGTGCTCGAGCGTGATGATCACACCGGGGGCGCGGCCATCAGTGCCCAAGCGTTCGAGGGCCACGATGCGCGGCTTTCGCGCTACTCGTACCTGGTTAGCTTGTTGCCGCAGCGCATCATCGACGACCTGGGTCTGCGAGTCGATCTCATCCGTCGGCGATACTCGTCGTACACCCCGGTTCCCGGGGCGCCCGAACGAGGGCTCCTCATCGACGCGCAGGATTCGCACGTAACTACCGCGTCGTTCGAGTCACTCGGCGATAGTGCGGATGCCGCCGGCTTTGCCGCTTTCTACGCCGACACCACTCGACTCGCCGAAAAACTCTGGCCCACCGTGACGCAACCACTGCTCACGCGATCTGAAGTCAAACGAATCGTCAACGACGACGCCCTGTGGGACGCCTTCATCGAACGGCCGTTGGGCAACGCAATCGAGGATTACCTGGCGGGCGATGTCGCACGAGGAGTCGCACTGACCGATGCGCTCATCGGCACCTTCACGCGCGCGCACGATGAATCACTCGACCAAAATCGGTGTTTCTTGTATCACGTGATTGGCGGGCAAACCGGAGATTGGGACGTTCCCCGCGGAGGCATGGGGGCGGTCACCGACGAAATGGCGCGGGCAGCTCGCGAAGCCGGCGCCGAGCTCATCACTCGCGCGCGAGTGACGAAGGTTAATCCGGGGACGGCCGACACGCGGGCATCCGTCACGGTCGAAATCGCGGGCGAGGTGACGAACCTCGACGCGGACTACGTGCTGGCCAATGTGTCACCGTGGGTGCTTGCTGAACTAGTGGGCGCGCCGCAACCCGAGGCCCAACGACCGGCGGGCGCCCAAATCAAAGTCAACCTGTTGTTGTCTCGATTGCCGCGTTTGGCTGACGACACGGTTACCCCCGAGCAGGCATTCGGCGGAACGTTTCACATCAACGAGACCTACACGCAACTCGAAACGGCATACGAAGAGGCGGCCGCGGGTCAGATTCCCTCGACCCTGCCCTGCGAGATCTACTGTCATTCGCTAAGCGACCCTACGATTCTTGGCCCCGAGTTGCGCAATGCCGGGGCGCACACACTCACCGTGTTTGGACTGCATGCACCACACGCCCTTGTCACACGCGAGAACAACGAGCAGGTGCGCGCGGAGCTTGTCGCGGCGGTCCTTCGATCTCTGAACAGCGTCTTGGCCGAGCCAATCGAAGACGTGGTGTTGAGGGATGCGCACGGCAACCTGTGCATCGAAGGAAAGACAACGCTCGACCTCGAGAACGCGCTCAACATGACGGGCGGCAACATCTTTCACGGCCCGCTCTCGTGGCCATGGTGTGAGGACGGTGCCGACCTGTCCACGCCGGCGGCGCGATGGGGCGTGGCAACCGCTCATCCGCGCGTACTGCTCTGCGGATCCGGAGCTCAGCGGGGTGGCGCGGTCAGCGGTCTCGGTGGTCACAATGCCGCAATGGCCGTACTGGAAGAAGGCTAGAAATGCCCACCTGGGAGGCGTTCGTCACCTTCATCCTTGCCTCCATTGTGCTGATTGCTATCCCCGGGCCGTCAGTCATGTTTTCCGTCGGCCGGTCGCTAGCGCTGGGCAAGAAATTCGGCGTGCTCACGGTGCTCGGCAACGCGATGGGGACATTCGTATGGATTGTGCTCGTCGCGGTGGGGCTTGGCACCATCATTGCGAGTTCCGAAATTGCCTATCAGGTGATTCGTTACGGCGGCGCGGCCTATCTGATCTATCTCGGCATCATGACCATCGTGCACCGTCACGACAAGGCACCCGACCTGGGCGGAAGCCTAAAAACCCAGAGCGTGGGCAAGACGTTGCGCGAAGCCTTCATTGTTGGCGTCAGCAACCCCAAGACTGCGGTGTTCTTCTTGGCCGTACTGCCCCAATTTGTCAATTACTCAGCCGGCAACCTGTGGTTTCAGATGCTGCTTCTCGGGCTTATCTTCGAGGTTCTCGGCATCATGGGCGACATGACGTATGCCTTGGCCGCTGGATACGCGCGCGACTGGCTGGCAAAAAATCCGCGGCGCTTGACCGTGATTGTCACCACGGGTGGTGGCATCATCATCGCGCTCGGACTATTTCTTGCGCTCGTCGACGGCCGCTAATCGAGCAACAGCGCGGGCTCCTCAACGATTGACGCCACATCGGCCAAGAATCTACTTGCCACGTCCCCGTCGACCACGCGGTGATCGAAGCTCGCTCCGAGGGTCGTGACATAGCGCGGACGTACTTCGCCCTCGAAGACCCACGGCTTTTGCTTAATAGTGCCGAGCGCAACAATGCCGACCTCTCCCGGGTTCAAAATCGGCGTGCCCGTGTCCATGCCAAAAACGCCGATATTCGTCACCGTGATGGTGCCATCGGCCATATCCGCTGGCGACGTCTTACCGTCACGCGCGTTCAACGTCAGTTGTTCAAGCCCGCGCGCAAGTTCGAGCAAGCTCATCGACTGAGCCTCTTTGACGTTGGGCACGATCAAGCCGCGCGGTGTCGCCGCCGCAATGCCGAGGTTGACGTAGTGATGAACAATGATCTCTTTGTCGGTCCAGGTCGAGTTGACCGTCGGATTTCGGCGCACCGCCCAGATGATTGCCTTCGCAAGAATCAACAGCGGAGAGACCTTAACGCCCGCGAAGTCCGTGGAATCCTTGAGTCGTTTGACAAACTCCATCGTGCGCGTGGCATCCACGTCAACGAAAACGGAAACATGTGGTGCTGAAAATGCGCTTTGCACCATGGCGGTCGCGATTGCCTTGCGAACGCCTTTGACCGGGATGCGCTCCTCGCGATCGGCTGACCACTCGGGTGTCGCGATGTTGCGGAACACGCTCGCCTGTTGGGCGTGGCGAACGACGTCATCTCGCGTGACCTCGCCCGCAATTCCCGTTGGCTCCACCTTCGAGAGGTCGACATCCAGGTCTTTCGCTAACTTACGAATGGGGGGCTTCGCGATGACACCCAGGGTTTCAACGATGGGGAGCACGGGTCTCTTGGGCGCTTCGGTCGCGGCCGGAGGGACGGGCGAGGGAGTGGCGGGCCCAGCAGCGCTCGGTCGACGGCGGCGTGTCGCCCCATGACCTCCCGTGCCGTATCCGACCAAGACACTGCCCGACTTTTCTTCGTTCGCGTCTTTTGCCCCGTCGACTTCGCTGGCATCAGTCACAAAAACTTCGTTCGCCATGGCGGCCTGTGCGAGAGTCGGGGTGGGCGCCGTCAACTGCGACGAACCCTCGGATTCGATCGTCACAATGGCGGTACCGACCTCAACGGTTTCCCCCTCCGCCACCAAGAGCTCTCCGACGGTACCCGCGAACGGAGATGGCAACTCGACGAGAGATTTCGCCGTTTCAATTTCGACGAGAACCTGATTGACGTCAACCGCGTCTCCCGGCTTGACTTTCCACGACACGATCTCGGCCTCGGTAAGCCCCTCGCCGACGTCGGGCAGATAAAACTTCGCTGCGGTCATCGTTTCACTCCTAGTACTTCATGGCGCGGTCGACGGCATCGAGGATGCGATCCGCATCCGGCAGGTAAATCGCTTCCTGCTTGGCGGGCGGGAACGGGGTATCAAAACCGGATACTCGCAAGACCGGTGCCTCAAGTAAATAGAACGACTTCTCATGCACCGTCGCCGCGATCTCACTGCCGAGTGAAACAAACCCTGGCGCCTCTTGCGCAACAACCAAGCGTCCCGTCTTCGCGACCGACGCGAGAATGGGAGCGTAATCAATCGGCGATAAAGATCGAAGGTCAATCACTTCGACGCTGGTCCCCTCGCCCGCGGCGATGTCCGCCGCCTGCAAAATCATGCTGACCATTGCTCCGTGTCCGACAATCGTGACGTCGGTACCCTCACGAACCACTCGACTCGCATGTAACGGGAACCCCGAACCGGACGTGTCGACGTCACCCTTCGGCCAGTAACGACTCTTCGGCTCAAAAAACATCACAGGATCATTTGACGCGATTGCCTCTTGAATCATCCAGAACGCATCGTGCGGGTTGCTCGGGCTGACCAAACGGAGCCCCGGGGTGTGAGCGAAATAGGCTTCGGGGCTCTCCTGATGATGCTCCACGGCGCCGATGTGGCCACCGTAGGGGACGCGAATCACAACAGGCATTGAAAGGGCGCCTTCGTGACGGAACGTGAGCTTCGCCAACTGCGTGGTGATCTGGTCGAAGGCGGGAAAAATGAAGCCATCGAACTGGATCTCGACGACGGGACGATAGCCTCGCATTGCAAGCCCAATCGCGGTGCCCACGATTCCGGATTCGGCGAGTGGGGTATCCATCACGCGATGCTCACCGAACTCGTTCTTGAGCCCCTCGGTTACGCGAAAAACTCCACCGAGGGTGCCGATGTCTTCGCCCATCAGAACGACTTTCGAATCGGCCAGCATCGCTTCGCGAAGTCCTAAGTTGATGGCCTTCGCGAGCGGGAGGTTCTGCACGCTCATGGTCAGACCTCCCCTTCGAAGGTGGCGTCGTACGCGACGAGCCACGCTCGCTGCTCATCCATCACCGGATGCGGCTCGGAATAGACCGACTTGAAGATGCTCTCCGACCCGGGGGCAATCAGGTCGACCGCGCGGCGACGAATGTCTGCCGCGAAATCAGCAGCCTGTTCGTGCACAGAAGCGAAGAACTTCTCTTCGGCACCGGATGCGCGAAGATACGTTTCGAGGCGTGCAATCGGGTCTTTCTTGATCCAGCCCTGAAGTTCTTCGTCGGTGCGATACTTCGTTGGGTCATCACTCGACGTGTGCGCGCCAATTCGATACGTGTGCGCTTCAATCAAGCTGGGACCTTTGCCGGTTCGCGCGTCGTCAAGATGCTTTGCCGTCACGGCATAACTGGCGAACACATCGTTGCCGTCTATTTGGGTTCCGGGAATCCCAAAGCCCGTGCCGCGAAGATACAACGGCACTCGAGCTTGCACGCTGACGGGAACGGAAATTGCCCAGTGGTTGTTCTGCACGAAAAACACCTGCGGCGTCTGATAGCTCGCCGCAAACACGAACGCCTCGCTCACGTCGCCCTGACTCGTGGCTCCATCGCCGAAGTACACGATGACGGCTTCGTCTTGATCAGGTTTGCCCGTGTTGGTTTTCCCGTCGAGACTGATCCCCATTGCATACCCCGTGGAATGCAGCGCATGGGATCCGATGACGAGCGTGTAAATGTGAAAGTTCTTGTGCTTCGGATCGAAAGGATTCCACCCTCCGTGCGTAATGCCCTTGAACTGGCGAATGAGTTCGATGAGGTCGACGCCACGAATGTGTGCAATCGCGTGCTCGCGGTACGCAGGAAAAATGTGGTCCTGGTCCTTCGTCGCGTAGGCGGAACCCACCTGTGCACCTTCCTGCCCGTGACTCGGGACCCATAGCGCGAGCTGGCCCTGGCGTTGCAGATTGGTTGCCTCGGTGTCATAGCGCCGAACAGTGACCATGTCGGTGAAGAACTTGCGGAAGTCTGCCTCGGTCAATTTTTCAAAAAACGGGAGGAATTCTTCGGCGGAGGGGCTCGGTGCGAACTTTCCCTCAGGGGTCAGCAACTGCACCATGGGGTCGTTGACGGGAGAACTCACCTCTTCAACATACCGGGCTTCAGGGGTGATTCGATGGTCCAAAGTGCCTGCATTCGTGGCAGGATACGTCGAGTGAAGACATTTTTCTTGGGCGTTGCGCTCAACGCCGTCGCCCTCTGGTTGACCACTGTCTTGCTTCCCACTCAGGTAGCCATCTACCCGCCTGGCATGGCAGCGATTCCATTTGCAATTACCGTGCTGTGGGTTGCCCTCGTCTTCGGAGTGGTCAATGGCACGCTGGGCGTCGTTCTGCGATTCCTGTCGTTCCCGTTGTTCATTTTGACGCTGGGTATTTTCGCCCTGGTACTCAATGCGCTTTTGCTCATGCTCATCGCGTGGCTCAGCACCCTCATTGGTTCAGGGCTCACCGTTTCCGGGTTCTGGGGTGCGTTCTGGGGTTCAATCGTGCTGAGCATCGTCAGTTGGATCTTGGGCCTCATTTTCCGCCCGCGTTCCGCGTAGCCCGCCACAACGTCGACGTTCCCGTCGTTGAGAGCCGAGCAAATTCATCTCTCACACGATTCACGGTTGGATCACCGACCCCGTCACTGAGCTGTGCGGTCTCGACATATGCATCAAGTCGGTGCGCGGGAAGAAGCGTGTCCTCCCGCGCTAGGTCAGGGTGCGCCCCGATGCCTCGCACGTAGACGAGCCCCGGTTGCGCATCCGTGACAATGCCGCTCAGAGCGGGCACGAGATCGTCGGTATGTTCATAAGCCACTACCGGCACGCCGCCGGGTGGCACAAGGGCATGAACAGGAGCCCCGGCCGTTACCACGGCCGCCGCCGACACGTCTGTTGATTGCGCAACGCGCATAGCAAGGAGCCCTCCTTGACTGTGCCCCACGAGCAAAACCTGGTCGCCGGCCCCAATGCCCGATTCGGCCATGGCGCGACGAACAGCGTCTTCACTCGCGCTGGGGTCTCCCCCAAGTGCGGCGAGATTACTCGACATATCCCACGGCTGCGGGCCTGATCCGAGGGATGCGTCAACAGTTCCGCCAATGTAGACGATATGCGTCTCCCCGAATTGTTCGATTCGGATTTGCGCGCCGTCATCTTTTTGATTGGGGATGCGGGAGAGAGCTTCCGCGAGATCTCGGGGCGGTCTTACCTCTTCACTCGAGAGGCGTTCAATCGACGACGTCGCTCCGGGCCCGGCGCCCAGGGATGACGCGAGAGTCGCTGTGGGATCCGCAGCGATGGCATTTATTCGGGATGCGAGCCGCGACGTGCCAGCGAGGCTCGTCACGCCCACTCCCGCACCGCCGACAATCAGCGCAACGGAGAGTGGCGCCCCGATTGCGCCCAGCGCGCCTTCGTCCAGTGATCCAATACCGCGCTCAATTGCCCGCACAACAGCGGGAGTCGACAGTGCGCGCGCCCATGCTTCGGTTTGCGCGCGCTGAAGCGGGTTTCTCAGGTTGTCGGGTAAGGCGGAGAGCAACACTCTCGACACCCCAACGCTGACAACCTGACTGAGTGCAATTGGTCCCAATAGACACACCACAACGGGAAGCAGCCGTCCGGCCAACCACAGGCAGATGTCGCTGGCGCGTTGAAACAGGACGGTATTCACTGCCTCGACCTCGGCATAGGTTTGTGCGGCTTGAGACAAGCGCCTGGCCACGTCTCTCAGTGCGAACTGAATCACTCGCGCGCGCTGGGCGACGACATCTCGCTCACCGTGCCTTCTCTCGATATCTAATTCAGACGGTCCGGCCTCCGTGCACCACAGCTGCCATGATTCACACCACTCGTCGAACGTGTGGGCGAGCTGGGCCCACGCAGTCGCGAGCGACTCAAGTTCAACGGTGTTGACGCGGACAACTTCACTCACCCCACGGAATTCCACACAAAGGTGCTGAGATCCTCGAGGCGCACCACGACGTCATCAACGTCGTTTTGTGCCCGGGTCGCCGCCACGGCCTCCCAGATGGCATCGACCGATATTTTTCCCATTCGGTTGGTGGCCAACGTTCGTGCGCGATGAGTCACGTCATCCAATCGATGAGCCAGGGATACTGCGACACATTTCTGGGCCTGCATACGTTGCGCTACCGCCCACGGATCGTCTCCCCACATGACAGCAGTCTCGAAGTTTTTGCTCGATTTAACGGTTGAAGCCAACAAATTGGGGCATCAGCGAAGAATATGTGCGCTGTGGAGGAGTAAGGGTTTGGGAGAATGGAGACATGGTCCTTCCCGTTCAGGTTCTCAGTCCTCTCGATGGTCGCTACCAGTCCACGGTCGCGCCTCTCGGTGAATACCTGTCAGAAGCCGGCCTCAACCGAGCTCGCGTTCACGTTGAAGTGGAGTGGCTCATTGCCCTCACCGACCAACGAATGTTTGGGTCGGAGCCTCTCTCGTCGACGCAGAAGGAGTCGCTTCGACAGGTTGTCACCGAATTCGGCCAAACCGAAATCGACGAACTTGCCGCCCTGGAGGCAACGACTCGTCACGACGTGAAAGCGGTGGAGTACCTCGTTCGCGCGCGGCTGGAGAAACTGGGGCTTGGGCGAGTTGCCGAATTGACGCACATTACCTGCACAAGCGAAGACATCAACAACGTCGCATACGCCGTGACCGTGCGTGACGCGCTCACCAATATTTGGATGCCCGCGTTCGACGCCGTCATCGCGGAGCTGCGTTCGCTCGCACACCAACATCGTGCGGTACCCATGTTGTGCCGCACGCATGGCCAACCCGCGACGCCCTCAACCATGGGCAAGGAACTTGCGGTTTTTGCGCACCGACTCGCGCGCATCCGTCAGCACATCACGAACGTCACGTATCTCGCAAAGTTCAGCGGCGCGACCGGAACGTTCAGCGCTCACGTGGCCGCAGACTCAGGCGCCGATTGGCCAGCGATCTCACGGGGCTTCATCGAAGCACTCGGGCTCGAGTGGAACCCCCTGACGACCCAAATCGAGTCTCACGACTGGCAGGCCGAGCTGTATTCACACATTTCACACGCCAATCGAATTGTGCACAATTTGGCGACCGACATGTGGACCTATATCTCGCTCGGCTATTTCCGCCAGGTCCCGCAGGCGGGAGCAACCGGGTCATCCACGATGCCGCACAAAATCAACCCGATCCGTTTTGAGAACGCCGAGGCAAACCTGGAGCTATCGTGTGCCGTGCTCGACTCCCTCGCGGCTAGTCTCGTGACTTCGCGCATGCAACGCGACCTCACCGACTCGACCACGCAGCGCAATATCGGTGTGGGCTTGGGGCATTCACTCCTTGCGCTTGACAACATTCGCCGGGGACTCGCTGAGGTCGATCTCGACGTTGACGCACTGGAACGTGACCTCGATGCCAACTGGGAAGTTCTCGGTGAGGCCATTCAGACCGTTATCCGTGCCGAGGTGGTGGCCGGGAATTCTCAGATCAGTGACCCCTATGCGTTACTCAAAGACCTCACGCGCGGTAAAAAGCTCACCCCGGTGGCGCTGGCAGAATTCGTCAGCGGACTCGACATTTCTGCGGATGCGAAGACGCGACTATTGGCCCTGACGCCCAGCGGCTACGTTGGTCGCGCAGCGGAGCTGGTCAGTTTTCTCGACTAGTGCGGTGAATCCATCTCTTCGATATCCGTGAGTTCTTCTCGCCGCGGCTTAATGGCCAGCACAGTCATGGCGATGATCACGAGGCTTCCGATAAACGCCACTCCTGCCCATACCAACGATTCGTAGGCCATCCGGGTCGACATCAGAACTATTAGTCCGGTGAAAGCCGCAATCACGGCCGAAAGCCCAACGAGTTCGAGTGGACGAAGTCGGTCCCGGCGCGATGGTGTACTCATGGTGTCTTCTTTCCTTCAGGTGGCACGGACACGGCATCAAATCTCAACGTCACGCCCGCAATGGCTGCGTACACGCTGACGACAATTCCAAAGGCGCCGAGAATTCCAACGGCGTAGACGCTGCTGAGGGGCACGGCGATCTCGATGACCGCCAAGAGAATCCCGGCAAGGGCGATGACTCGATAGTCTCGGCGCACAACTTTGTCGGCGGCATTAATTGAGAGCAGGATGTCGCACACCGCACTCGCACCAGCCCACGTCGCAACGAGCAGAGTGAACACACCCAGAGTTGGGCCGACCAACAATGCAGCCCCCGCCAGGATGCTCACCATGACGGAGACGACGAAGGCGGCGACATGAGGCACTCGCCAGGACACCGAGGCATCGGCTACGGCTACGAGGGCGACAACTCGGGAAATCGAACTGCCTACGGCGGTGATGATCACACCGATGAGCCCGATGATTGGGGCATGGTTCACCGAAAACGTGATGAAGACCCCGGTTGTCGCCAGAGAGAGCGACAGCACCAAGAAGTAGAGTCCGCGTTGGGCGGATAGCTTCGTTGGAGCAGTGGGAGCGGTCACTCCTCCACTCTAAGGCGCTATTGCTGAGCGAAGTCGTTGAAGCGAGACAGGTGACCCGTGAATCCGACGACGACCGTGGATGTTGGGCCATTGCGGTGTTTGGCCACAATCAGGTCGGCTTCGCCCGCGCGCGGGTGGTCTCGGTCGTAGGCGCCCTCTCGGTGCAAGAGAATCACCATGTCAGCGTCCTGCTCGAGTGATCCCGACTCGCGAAGATCTGACAGGGCGGGTTTTTTGTCTGTTCGTTGTTCCGGTCCGCGGTTCAGCTGCGACAGTGCCACGACAGGAACCTGAAGCTCCTTTGCCAGTAACTTCAACGCCCGGCTGAACTCGCTCACCTCCTGCTGTCGATTCTCGACGCGCTTGCCGCTCGTCATGAGCTGAAGGTAATCAATCACCACGAGTTTGAGACCGACTCGCTGCTTCAGTCGACGACACTTAGCTCTGATCTCGACGAGCGTCATGTTTGGGCTGTCGTCGATGTAAAGCGGAGCTTCGGCGATGCGGCCACGGGTGGCCGCGATTGCGGTCCAATCGTTGTTGGCAACCGTGCCCTTGCGCATATTGGATAACGGAACCGAGGATTCTGCGGCGAGAAGGCGCATGGCGATTTCGCTCTTGCCCATCTCGAGCGAGAAGAAAATCGTGGGCTGGTTGAACCGAACGCTAGCGTGCCGTGCGAAGTCGAGTGCCAGTGTCGATTTACCCAATGCTGGGCGAGCGGCGATGATGATGAGTTGCCCGGGGTGGAGACCGTTCGTTAGTTCGTCAAGGTCGCGGAAGCCAGTGGGTACACCGATCATGCTTCCGTCACGGTGGCGTGCCGTCTCGATCTCTTCAATGGCCGCGTCGACGGCCGTGGTGAGCGGAACATAGTCTTCGATCTCGGCGGAGCCCGTGACCGAATAGATCTCAGCTTGGGCGGAGTTGACCAAGTCTTGCGGCTCACCCTCACCCGCGTATCCCATTTGCACAATGCGTGTGCCCGCATCGACGAGACGACGGAGGAGTGCTCGCTCCGCCACGATCCCGGCGTAGTAGCCGGCGTTAGCTGCCGTGGGAACGAGCGCCGTCAAGGTGTGGAGGTAGTCCGCACCTCCCGCCCGCACCAAGGACCCAGTCTTCGTCAGTTCATCTGTGACGGTAATTGCATCCGTTGGCTCTCCATGGGCGTAGAGATTCAGAATGGCGTCATAAATCACCTCGTGCTTGGGCACGTAAAAATCCGCCCCGCGCACGACTTCGACGACGTCCGCGACGGCGTCTTTGCTCAGCAACATCCCGCCGAGCGTGCTCTGTTCAGCGAGAACGTCATGCGGAGGGACTCGCTCACCGGCTCCCGAGCCCCGTGGGTCGGCAGGAGGAGGGAGATGCGCAATGGACATCATGGCTCCCTTCGTGAGCTTTCAGGCTGTTTCTATCAGCGACTTCCGACACGCGGTGCGGCCTGCTCGGCAACACTAGGAAGAAGCTGGACTTCTACCCAAACCGAGGTGTGGATAAGTCTGTGCATGACGCGCCGATAAGTCGGCGTCTGTTGTTCATAACATGTGGGCAACGCTGGGGACAAAAAGCAGAATTTGCTCAGTTTTTCCTTTCTCATCAGGCATTTTAAGGCTGTAACTGTGTGCATAAGATTCAGTCTCAACGTTGTGTTTAACGTTGGCCCTCAGGTGACGCCCTGTGTATAGAAAACCCCTACGTGCGGCGAAAAAAGTAGAGCGACACGCCGATAAGTTGCAATTTTGTGCCAACAAGAACTTGACAACGAGTCCGGTCGTCATCGATTTATACGGAGCGCGTCGCTCGCGCGACCTGGCCACAAGCGCCCGTTAAGCAATTTCGGGCCTCCCTGCGCTGAGGGAGACCCGAAATGACGCGCATCGAGTTACTTCGCGGCAACCACCTGCAGAGTGATTGTCGCAACAAGATCCTCCCGCAAACGCACCGTCGCCTCGTGGTCTCCCGTGAACTTGATTGGGGAGACGATCTCGATTTTCCGCTTGTCGATGTCGCCGAGACCAGCCGCGGCAACCGCGGTCGCGATGTGGTCGGTTTTCACTGACCCAAAGAGTCGACCATCGCGACCAACCTTGACCGCGAGCTTGACTTTGGTGGATTCAAGCTTTGACTTGAGGGCCTGAGCCTCCTCCAACGTAGCCAAGGCGCGAGCCTTGCGGGCGGCGCGAATTTGCTCAACCTGCTTTTCGCCGCCGCGCGACCACGCTACGGCGAAACCCTGCGGGATGAGGTAGTTGCGTGCGTAACCGTTTTTCACCTCAACCACGTCGCCAGCGGAGCCGAGACCGGAAACCTCGTTCGTCAATATAAGTTTGGACATTGTGATACTCCTTAGCGTCCGGCGCCAGCGTAGGGCAGGAGCGCCATTTCACGGGCGTTCTTAACGGCTCGTGCGATGAGGCGCTGCTCCTGAACAGACACTCCGGTGATACGGCGAGCGCGGATCTTTCCACGCTCCGAAATGAACTTGCGCAGAGTCGCGACGTCTTTATAGTCGATGACTCCAACGCGAATCGCCTTCGCTGGTGCGAGGGCCTTTGCGTTTTTGCCGCGAAGCGGCTTGCGGCGATCGCCGCTGCTCTTTCCAGCCATGATTCCTCTTTTTGATGTGTGCGCAGAACCGAGTTCCGAGCGGATGAAATTAGTTAGAAGGGAGTGTCGTCGGGGAACGCATCAGTTCCCGTTACGCCCGGCATGTTCCATGGGTCAGCTCCGGCACTCGTGGGTTGGCCCCACGGCTCGTCGCCGCCCGCCGGAAGTCCACCTCGAGCTGCGCCGCCGGCGCCACCCGCTGCGCGGCTCACCTGAGCCGTGGCATAGCGCAACGACGGGCCGATCTCATCAACTTCGAGTTCGATCGTGGTGCGCTTTTCGCCTTCTTTGGTCTCATACGAGCGCTGCTTCAGGCGGCCCGTCGCGATAACACGTGATCCCTTGGTCAAGCTGCCGGCAACGTGCTCCGCGAATTCGCGCCACACGCTGGCTCGCAGAAACAGTGCCTCTCCGTCTTTCCACTCATTTGACGCACGATCAAAGTTGCGCGGAGTCGACGCGATGGTGAAGTTCGCCACCGCAAGCCCGTTCTGCGTGTAACGCAGCTCGGGATCACTCGTGAGGTTTCCCACGACGGTGATGACGGTTTCGCCGGCCATTGAGATCAGGCTTCCTGTTCCGGTGCCTCGGCAACTTTCGCTGCCTTGGGTGCCTTCGCAGCGCGCTCCGCCTTGGCAGCGGCGAGTTCTGCAGCCGCGGCAACCTGAGCGATCGCTTCTTCCGCACGCAGCACCTTGGTGCGCATGACGGCTTCGCTCAGCTTCAGCTGACGGTCAAGCTCCACGGTTGCGTCAGCGCTCGATGTGAAGTTCACGACGGCGTAGAAGCCTTCGGACTTCTTGTTGATTTCATACGCCAGGCGACGACGTCCCCAGATGTCGACGTTGTCGATGGTTCCACCATCGTTACGCACGACATTCAAGAACTTGTCGAGGCTCGGAGCGACGGTGCGCTCGTCAATCTCGGGGTCAAGGATGACCATGAGTTCATATTGATGCATGACTAACCCGCCTCCTTCGGACTAAACGGCTGCAGACGGTCTGCAGCAGGAGGGTTGCACATACGTTGTGTGGAGAAGTCACGCAAAGTGACGACCACACAACTTACCTAGGTTACCGGGTTCGCGGCTATGGTGCGAAATCGGGTTGTTCGCTCCACCAGCTGCGCAACCTTTCCGTCGCCTCCAGCTCGCCCAACGGCCCATGATCGAGCCTCGTTTCGAGCAAGAACTTGTAAGCACGGCCAACGATAGGGCCCGGTGCGACCTGCAGGATTCGCATAATCGCCTCGCCGTCGAGATCGGGCCGGATTGACGCCAGCTCTTCCTGAGCAGACAGGGCTGCGATTCGATCCTCCAAGTCGTCGTAGGCGAACGACAGGCGTTCTGCTTTGCGCTTGTTGCGCGTGGTGACATCAGCACGGGTGAGAATGTGAAGCAGCTCGAGGTGAGACCCGGCGTCTCGCACGTATCGACGCACCGCAGAATCAGTCCACGTACCTTCGCTGTAGCCGAAGAATCTCAGGTGAAGCTCAACGAGTTGCGCAACCGCGTCAATGGTGTCGTTGTCGAAGCGAAGCTCTCGGAGTCGCTTTTTGGCAAGTTTCGCCCCCACGACATCGTGGTGGTAGAAACTGACTGCCCCTCCCGTTTCGAAGCGCCTGGTTGCCGGTTTCCCAATGTCGTGCAACACGGCCGCGAGCCGCAAAACCACGTTCGGGTTAGCATCAGGAAAACGACGCTTTTCCCACTCAATCGCCTGGCTCAAAACTGTCAAGCTGTGCTCGTAGACATCCTTGTGATGGTGGTGCTCGTCCGTTTCGAGTTGAAGCGCCGGGAGTTCCGGTAAGAAAATGTCAGCGAGCCCTGTCCGAACAAGCACCGCGATGCCCGGCACGGGGTTGTCGGAACTGAGCAACTTGATGAATTCATCGCGAATGCGCTCCGCTGAAATGCGGGTCAAGTCTGTATGCAGGTCAGACATGACCCACTCGATTTCTTCGTCGAGTTCGAAATTCAACTGGGCCACAAACCGAGCGCCACGCATCATTCGAAGTGGGTCTTCGCGAAAGCACGTGGCCGCGTCACGCGGAGTTCTAAGGCGTCGAGCCACCAAATCGTCGATGCCGCCGAATGGGTCAACAAGCCGCATCGGCGTCAATACGAGAGCCATGGAGTTAACAGTGAAATCTCGTCGGACGAGATCCTCCTCCAGCGACTGTCCAAAAGTAATCTCCGGTTTTCGCGTCACACCGTCGTAGAGGTCAGCCCGATAGGTCGTAATTTCGACCTCCTCACCCTCGACGCGCGCTCCGATCGTGCCGAACTCTCGGCCGGTCTCCCAGTGGGCGTCAGCGAGGGGGGCGATTAGGCGGAGAATTTCCTCAGGTCGCGCCGTCGTGGTGAAGTCAAGATCGTGAATCGGTCGGCCCAAAAACGCGTCGCGCACAGGTCCGCCGACGAGAGCCAATTCATGTCCAGCCGCGGCAAAACTGGCTGCGAGGCCGGCGACAGGTGCGGAGTTCGCAACTGCCTCAAGCGTCTTGAGAGCTTCCGCCGCGCTTTCCACGCGCCCGATTCTACGCAGGATTGCCGCCCGCCGGTTTGCCGAGTCTCGGAAACGACGACGGAACAATCGATTCGAAATTCGTCGCCGTGCGGGCGGGTGCGCCCGG
>JBMOEY010000029.1:0-15982 GCA_049314515.1 Microbacteriaceae bacterium | reverse complement strand
CAACGCGCGGGTGGCATCGCGGCGTTCATCGATGCGGAACACGCGCTTGACCCCGAGTACGCCAAGAAACTCGGAGTCGACATTGACGCACTCCTGGTTTCGCAACCCGACACCGGTGAGCAGGCCCTCGAAATCGCCGACATGCTTGTTCGTTCGGGATCCATCGATCTCATCGTCATTGACTCCGTCGCCGCGCTCGTTCCTCGTGCAGAAATCGAAGGCGAAATGGGTGACACGCATGTCGGCCTCCAAGCGCGACTCATGTCTCAGGCGCTTCGCAAACTCACTGGTGGGCTCAACACCACAAACACAACGATGATTTTCATTAACCAGCTCCGCGAGAAAATCGGCGTGTTCTTCGGCAGTCCCGAGACGACTGCCGGAGGTAAGGCCCTCAAGTTCTATGCGAGTGTGCGCCTCGACATCCGTCGAATCGAAACGCTCAAAGACGGCACCGAAGCGGTCGGTAACCGCACGCGCGTCAAGGTCGTCAAGAACAAGATGGCTCCGCCTTTCAAGCAAGCTGAGTTCGACATCCTGTACGGCACGGGCATTTCGCGCGAGGGCAGCTTGATCGATTTCGGTGTTGACCATGGAATCGTCAAGAAGTCGGGTGCCTGGTACACCTACGAAAGTGACCAGCTCGGTCAGGGCAAAGAGAATTCTCGTAACTTCCTGCTGAACAACCCGGATGTCGCCAACGAGATTGAGAACAAGATCCTCGTCAAGCTCGGTGTGATCAGCGACCCGAATGCACCGGTGGAGGTCGCCGCGACGTCAACCGGCAAGTCAACGTCGGCAACGAAGTCGGCCGCCTCAGAGTCGGCGTTACCCCCGGTCACGCCCACTGCCACGGCCTCGGGTAGTTCCGCGGTTGATCAGGTCAACGCTGCCTTCGAAGCCGCCCTCGACATCGAGAAGTCTGCGTAGTCGCGTCCGCGACATACGATTCCGCCGCCGCCATGTCCAACGTCACGTATTTGCCCTGGGTCTCTCCCGACTCAGACGACGAATCGTCGACGGCCATGGCGGCGGAGGAGAGGCCGGATGCGGTCGCCGATGCGCTCATTCATGATGATGAGCTGGCACGGCTTGACACCTTGGTTATTCGCAAGCTGACTGCTGGCGATTTGTCCTCGGGTGAGGTGCGTTCTCTCTTGATCGCACGCGGATTGCCCGAGCGTGATGCAGAGGAGTGGCTCGACCGATACCAGCGATTGGGTTACGTCAATGATGAACGACTCGCCGAGCTTCTCGTCGTGCAATGGTCCGAACGAAAAGGCAAAGGTCGGGGTGCGATAGCCTCCGAAATGCGCCGCCGGCTTATTCCGGCGCAAATCTGTGCGAGCGCTCTTGCAGACCTCGATGACGACTCGCAGACGGACCGTGCCACAGAGCTGGCGGTCGCTCGGGCTCGCCAATTGACCAAACTGGATCGCACGACCGCAGAACGACGACTCTCGGCTTTTCTCAGTCGCAGAGGATTCTCTGGTTCCGCCGCGCGTTCTGCCATACGTGTCGCGCTCGAGACAACTCTCGACGCGGGCTAGGTGCATTGCGTCACCTAAAATAGGGGCGCAATGACTCTCATCTCTTCCGAACCCACTCACATCGCCGCGTCCGACGCGGCGATCGATGGCGACCGGGTTCGCACCTACGAGGTTCGTACGTTTGGTTGCCAGATGAACGTGCACGATTCCGAGCGGCTCTCGGGCGCGATGGAGTCGGCTGGGTATGCCAAATTTGAGCGCGCGCACGAGGTCGAGGCAGACCCGGATTTAGAGCGCGACGTGACGGATGAACATCCCGACGTCATCATCATCAACACGTGTGCCGTTCGCGAGAACGCGTCGAACAAGCTATACGGAACACTCGGGCACCTCGCGAGCATCAAGCGCAATCGTGAGGGAATGCAGATTGCTGTTGGTGGATGTCTCGCGCAAAAAGATCAGGCGGCGGTGCTCGAACGCGCGCCGTATGTCGATGTCGTTTTCGGGACGCACAACATGGGCGCTCTGCCGAAGTTGCTCGAGCGCAGTCGACACAACTCCAGTGCAGAAATTGAGATTCTTGAATCGCTGGAGACATTCCCCTCAACGTTGCCGACGAAACGAGATTCCACGTACAGCGGTTGGGTGTCCATTTCCGTGGGCTGCAACAACACGTGTACCTTCTGCATCGTCCCCAACCTGCGTGGTAAAGAACGTGACCGCCGCCCGGGCGACGTGCTCTCCGAAGTTCAAGCGCTCGTTGATGACGGCGCTATTGAGGTAACGCTGCTCGGTCAAAACGTCAACACGTACGGGGTCGAGTTTGGCGACAAGCTCGCATTCGGCAAGCTCCTGCGCGCCACCGGTGAGATTGCCGGACTGGAGCGCGTCAGGTTCACGAGCCCGCATCCGGCCGCTTTCACCGACGACGTGATTGCCGCGATGGCCGAAACTCCGAACGTCATGCCTCAGCTGCACATGCCGCTGCAATCGGGAAGCGACCGAGTTCTCAAGGCAATGCGACGGTCCTATCGCAGTGACAAGTTTCTGGGAATCATCGACAAGGTGCGCGCCACCATTCCCGATGCCGCGATATCGACCGACATCATTGTCGGTTTTCCCGGTGAAACCGAGGAGGATTTCCAAGAGACGCTCCGCGTGGTAGAGGCAGCGCGTTTCGCCCTCGCTTTCACGTTCCAGTACTCCATCAGGCCGGGTACTCCGGCAGCAATGATGCCTGATCAGGTGCCCAAAGAGGTTGTCCAGGAACGATTCGAAAGATTGGTTGCGCTGCAGAATCGCATCTCAATCGAAGAAAACCATGCCCAGTTAGGCCGAACGGTTGATGTGCTTGTCGCCAACGGTGAGGGCAAGAAAGACGCCGAAACGCACCGCATGAGCGGTCGCGCGCCCGACATGCGCCTGGTGCATTTCGAGATTCCGTCGGGCGCGGATGTGCCGAGACCGGGGGATGTCGTCACTGTGACAATTACTCAGGCCGCCCCCTTCCACCTTCTCGCCGATGCGGGATACGTTCTTCGACGCACTCGCGCCGGTGACGCGTGGGATCGGGCTCAAGCGGAGTCGTGCGCAGTCCCTTCCCTCTCCTCGTCGCCCCGCTCGGCTTCTAATCCTTTGGCGTCGACTGTGCCGGTCGTCGGACTTGGTATGCCGGGGAAGCGTTCCCGCTAGCCCGTGAGCACTCGCGTCCCATCGAAAATCCTGGTAATCGTTGGTGCCACCGGCACGGGAAAATCCGAGCTCTCGCTGACTATCGCCGATCGACTCCGTGACGGTGGTGTGACCGCGGAAATCATCAATGCAGATGCGATGCAGCTCTATCGAGGCATGGATATTGGAACGGCAAAGGTCTCGCCTGCAGAGCGCCGAGACATCACACATCACATGATTGATGTTCTCGAGGTGACCGACGAAGGTGCCGTTGCCGATTATCAACGTGACGCGCGAACGGCCATCTCCAAGACCTTCGACGCCGGAAACGTGCCGATTCTCGTCGGTGGATCCGGACTCTACGTCTCCAGTGTCCTGTTCGATTTTGAGTTTCCGGGCCACGACGACCACGTTCGTGCGCGGTTAGAGCAGGAGCTCGAGACGTTTGGGGCAGCAGAGATGTTTGCGCGTCTGCAGAAGCTCGCACCCGACGTGGCCAACCGAATCGATCACAACAACGAGCGGCGAGTCATCCGGGCTCTCGAAGTTATCGAAGTCACGGGTGGTGCGAGCAGCCTGGGTACATTGCCGGAACAATCTGAACAGTGGATGCCCGCCACCATCGTGGGCCTGGAACAGGATCGAGCAACACTAGTGGAGCGACTCGACGCACGAGTCATTGGCATGTGGAAGTCAGGACTGGTCGATGAAGTGCGCTCACTTGTCCCGCGCGGAATCGAATCCGGTGTCACTGCTCGGCGTGCCATCGGTTATGCCCAGGCGCTTTCTCAAGTGCACGGCCACGTCTCGGAATCCGAGGCGATCGAGCAAACGCAAGCCCTGACGCGACGCTACGCGCGCCGGCAGGTGAGCTGGTTCCGTCGCTATTCCGGCGTGAACTGGTTGTCGGCGTCGAACTCGCATGATGCCGTGAGCGCCCATGCGGACTCGGTAGTCCGGGCCTTTGTCGACGGGGCCGATGTCGACTAGGGCGCTCTAGGCTTATCGAGTGGGTACTGCACTACATTTCACCAAGGGCCACGGAACGGGAAACGACTTCGTCCTGTTTGCAGACCCCGAGGGTGACATCACGTTGACTCCCGATCAGATTCGGGCACTGTGCGATCGCCACTTCGGCATTGGTGCTGACGGCGTGATTCGGGCCGTGCGTTCGCGCAATCTCACCCGACTGGTGTTTGACGAGCGAGGCTTTCCCACTGGTGAACGCGATTTTGACCCCGCGGGATCCGCTGCTCTCGCGGAAGAATCTGCCGCCGAGTGGTTTATGGATTATTTCAATGCCGATGGAAGCACAGGGGAGATGTGCGGCAACGGTACGCGGGTTTTCGCGAAGTATCTCGTTGCGATGGGACTTGCGGAAATTCCCGACGGAGGAACGCTTCCCATCGGTACGCGGGCCGGTGTCCGAGACGTTGCCCGCACCGCACACGGTTTTCAAACAGACATGGGCAAATGGAAGCTGGATGCCCAAGAAACCTTGGTTCGCGTTCGCAATGTCGCCGTGGCGCGACCCGGATTGAACATCAGCGTGGGCAATCCGCATGTTGTGGCCGCTCTCGCCGACGACAGTGAGCTCGAGGCAGCCGACTTGTCCGTTATCCCCATCTTGGATCCGTCTCCCGCGCACGGTGCCAACGTCGAACTTGTCGTACCTCACGACCCACTTGTGACGGATGGAGTCGGACGCATTCGTATGCGTGTTCATGAACGCGGGTCAGGCGAAACGCTCTCGTGCGGAACTGGCGTTGTCGCTGCCGCGCTGGCCACTCGTCATTGGGCGGGCGAGGGCGCTCCACATAATTGGCGTGTGGATGTTCCCGGTGGCACGCTCACGGTTCGCATGTTTCCCACCGAAGACGGTGAGCATGTCGCGTTGAGCGGCCCGGCCGAGTTGCTCTACACCGGCACCATCGAACTCGAGTAACCCGTCAACCGCGCTACTTCTGCTTTTTGTCCCGGAGTCCCAGATCGGTTCGCAACGACGCGAGTTCCGACCGTAGCGCGCGAACTTCGTCGTGCAGTGCCGCCACGTCATCTGCATCTTCTTGAACTTCGGTCAGCAGTTCTTCGTCGACTTCCTTGCGCCCCACGGAGACCAGCCATGCGACGAGAGCTGCGGTGATTCCACCAATGACCGCATAGCTCAACAGAAATCCGAAGACACCGAGAACGCGTCCGGCTTCCGTCGTGGGGAACATTTTGTCGAAGCCATTTCCCGTCGTGAGGAGTTCGAATGACCACCAGAGTCCATCACCCAAACTGCCAATTGGGTTCCCATTCATTCCCTCGGATTCGGTGATGCCCAGTCCAATCACGTACCACGAAATGAGCGAGATACTGAAGGCGTAAATGACGATTCGTTGAGTGATGCGCGTGCGAAGTCGGCTTGCGATGATGATGAAGACCGAAAGTATCTGAAGAACGTGCAGGTGCGGAAGATACGGCATGATGACGGCGAGGAGTTCGAGCCATTCTTGGCTGAGAAATCTTTTCTTGCTCGGCGCCGTGATGAGACGCAGGAGTACGTCGAAAACAAAGACTCCCCAGACAAAGGGCAGAATTGCCCGCGCAGCCGCCGCTGACTCGTCACTTCCGTTGAGGTCTATCTGGGCGCCGTCGACGAGAGCCGGAATGGTCACGAGTACAGTGAGAAACGCGCCTAAGACAATCAGTGGCCAAAGCGAGTATTTGTTCCAGAGTTCGCCGAAGTGAATGAATCGGTCGCGGATCGACAATGTTGTCATGTGGTGATGCCCTCCTGAACGTACAGCAACCGATCCATGAATGGTTCCACAAGCTGTCGTGGCGCGTGCGGTGCGATGGCAACGCCGATTTCTCGCACGAAACTGTCGCCAGTGAGACGCGCGGTCGCCACATCTCGTCGATCTCGGGGAACCAGCGACTCGGGTACAAGGGTGAGGCCCAATCCGGCGGCAACGTAATTTTGGATCACGGCGTAATCGTCGCTGAACACCGATCCTCGAATTTCGACGTCGGCCTGCCGAGCCTCGATTCGCAACAGCTCGTCGAGTGGGTCAATGTTTGACGGTGAGAGCACCCATTGCTCGTCCCGAAGGTCGCGAAGCGACACGTCGGATGATCCGGCTAGGGGGTGTTGGGCCGGCAGGAGCAACACAAGACGCTCTCGACTCAACGGACGATAAACCGTTCCGGGTGGAAGCATGCTCCGCACACTTTCTCCCCCGAGCAAGATGGCCACATCGAGTTCCATCGACGCGAGCGCGACCACGAGCCGGTCTGTCTCGCCTTCGGTAACGGCCACGCGCGCATCCATTTGCATCAGATCCCGCAATAAGAGGGGCATGACGGATGCCCCTACCGAAGGAATGACCCCGACGCGCAGCGGATCCAGGGCGTTCGCCAACGGGTTGAGCCCGCCTTCGCTGCCACGTGCGATCGAAACTTCACGCTCTGCTCGGCGAGCGAGGGCGAGGATGGTTTGTGCCGTCGGCAGGAGTGATAGTCCCGCCGCGGTCAGGCGCGTTCCTGAAGGTTCGCTCACCACAACGGGTGCCCCCAATGTTGCCGTCAACCCTCTGAGATGATGAGTCACGGTGGGTTGACTCCACTTCAGATCTCGGGCAGCGCCAGCAATCGAACCGGCGCGTTCGAGAGCCGTGAGAGCTGCGAGCTGGCGCATATCGAGCATGAAAGAATCCTACTTGCTGCTACATACCGAGTATGTTGGCCGGCTTTCAACTTTTGACATCACGTCGACCGGCGTCCATTCGTGACCGGGCGGTTATCTGTCACTTAATCGTCGCGTGTGCGTTGTCTGCTGTTCCGTGTCATGTCACCCAGAGTTAACGTTTCACGAAAGGCTGAGTGTGTGACTAGCTCCGCACTCCGCTACGTGGCCCTCGGCGATTCGTTGACCGAAGGACTCGGAGATCGCGGTTTCATGCACGAGCGTGAGGGGCGTGGCTGGGCTGATCGACTCGCTACACTCATGGCGCGTTCCGCAGCCGAATCGGGTGGGGTCGTAGAGTTCGCAAACCTTGCGATTCGGTCGCGAACGTCGGTCAGCATCTTCGGCGAGCAGGTCGACCGGGCGCTGGCGATGCAGCCCGATCTCGTCACCATCATGGCCGGTGCAAATGACTTGTGGCGTCCTGGCGCCCGACTCGACGTCGTTGAGGCGCACGTTCGCTCGGCGATGGAACGTTTTCAGCAATCGGGAACGCGCGTCGTTCTCGCGAACACGATTAACCCGGTGCACCACTGGGCTTTTCGCCCGGGTGTCGCGCGATCGAAGCGTTTGTCTGAACTGCTCAATCAACTCGCTCGGGAATATCAGGTCGATTTATTGGATGTGCACGGCAGTGTTTCGTTACGTCGCCAGCGCTTTTGGGCCGACGATATGGTGCATTTTGGGGAGCGAGGTCACATTCATGTTGCCAACCGTGCTGCCAAACTACTCGGCATTCCGTATCGACTAACCGTTCCCAGTTTCGATCAGCCACCTCGGGATTACCAAACGCCGGGTGAGTTGTGTCGATGGTTATGGAACCATGTCGTGCCGTTTACATCCCGAGTCCTTCGCCGCGTCACGGCGGGTGACGGCGTGAGTGCGAAGCATGAGGACTACGTTGTGGTTCCGAGTAACCGCTGGCCGTCACGGCGCGTTCGCGTGCCAATCGAACAGCCATCTGACGCAATTCCGGAGCGTCACAACTTCGAGTTGCTTTCCGTCCGCGCGTAAGCTCTGTCAGTATGAATGACTTTCGTACTGTCGCTCCGCTCGCTACCGTTCGTCGCGTCACCGCCTTATCGCTCGCTGTGTTGACGATGACGACCTTGGCGGGGTGTTCCCTCATCCCAGACCTCGCGCCAGAATCGCTGGCGGCAAACAAGGCCGCATGTCAGTCTGTGACTTCTGTGTGGGATCAACTCGTCACTGTTATCGATAGTCCCGATCTTTCGTCCGTCGCAACGAAAATCGAAAGCCTTCCAGGACAACTTCAGCAGGCCATTGATTCCAGTACCGATTCATCTCTGGACGATGCGCTATCAGGTTTGAAAGCCCAAGTGGATGCCCTCTCGGCAGCTTCACTGCCCGATCTCGAGAAACTCGCCTCAGCCGGCGCCTCGCTCGCGGCTCGGTGCGCAGTGTTCGGAGTGACGCCGGACCTCACCCTTCCGGGAATGTAGTTCGGCAGCCGGACCAGTCTCCCGACAGTCACGCCTTCGCCATTCCAACCCATTTCGCCCTGAGAGAAAAATGCCCCTTTCCTTGGTCTCGAGCGAATGTCGTGCACTAGTCTGTACTCACGTTCACGAATGACAGTGTCAAGTACCTAGCTAGCTGTCTAGCAACCCACATCTCATCGAGTCGGGTGCTCTAGGGGAAGAACCGGCTCATGCGACGTGCATGGGCAAGTCGGTGGGCCGGCTTGCTTTCCCACTTGTGTGGAAAGCAAGCCCCCCGCTTTGACCGGGCATCCGTGCCGGGGGAATGGGGTCGCGCAGTAGTGCAGGCAATCTACGTCGAAGGATTCGACAATCTCGAGATGAATGTCCGACATCACGAAAATCAACTCGAGGGTTATCGTCAGGAGTCGTTGCGACGCCGGCGGACTGCGGACGAGCCCGCTGTCGTCTCCGTCGGAGCGCTACCGGGATGGCAGGCGTGGATGAGTCGTCGGCATCGTGGCTGGCTCAGCGACGCGTGGCGCGTGCAGCTCTCTGGGCGCCACACTTGCATGCTGACGCTAGTAAATCGCCTCGGTGCCTGGCGTGTGTGCGCATGCGGTTTGCTTGTCGACGCGCCCGATCTTCTTGCAGACGGGGCTCGCGAGAGTGAATCCTCGTCAAATAATTCCTGGCACCGCCTGAATGACTTCCTGAAAGAAGGCTTCTCGAGAACTGAGGGCTGGGCGTTTGCCAACGCCTCGGATGATGTGCGGGTGGTAATCCGTGCATCGTTTCGCGCGGCCCCCGGACACCGTGAGATCGGTCATGCTGGTGCTTCATCCGACATTGATATTTCGGTATTTTCGTACCTTGTTCCGGCGTCTGGCCGAAGGCCGTCACGCTCACAGCGAACATCGTCAACTCTCGCTTATGACACGCCGCAAAACGGGGCATAAAAGACCCTCAATGTCGGTTGTGGATAGTAGCCTTTCGGAACACTCGCGGCCGGTCGAGTGATTCTGCGCACGTGGGAGCTTGCTCCCAGGGGAAGAGATTCCCTACCCGAGAAATCGTCTGATCAGCGGTCTCCCTTCCTTCTTCGAAAACATCCCCTCGTTTTCGATGCCCTTTTGCGACCCTTGGGAGGAATCATGCCTTCGTTCCACAATCTCTACCCTCAATTCAAGACGCTGAAGCGCCCTGTCCCGCTGCGCTTGGGATTGCAGGGCAACCCGCCCCCGAATGGCACTGCTGAGTCCGATTTTGAACTCGATGTACCCGGCATCGAATTTGGTGATGACAGTGCGCTGCTGGTCGAGACACCCGTGAATGCGCCGCTCGCCTCGACGGGCACCTCCGACGGTTCACCCCACACAAGCGAAGAGATGGAGACCAACTGATGGACGACGACGAAATTCCACCCACGGACGACGAACTGTGGTCGCGAGCAAATGACCTGACTGTTTCGGCGGCATCCCGGGCTGATGCCTGGCACCACTTGGCTCAACGCAAATGGTTTAGCAGCGACTACAACGAATGCATTTCATTCGGTGAGATGTCGGAGAAGTGCTGGCGTGAAGCCGGATTCACCGAAAACGAGGGTGAGGCCGCGTATTGGCAGGGCCGAGCCAATCTCCGCATCAACCAGCCGCAGAAAGCGCTCGAGTGCTTCGAACGCGCGGCAGAGCGCCACCACGACATCGGTCACGCGCGGCTGCAGGGTGATGCCTTGTATGGCGCAGCGGAGTGTCATCAGCTGATGGAGAATACCGATGAGGCCCTCATCGTGTTCGAGTCGGCGTGGCGGTTTTATCAGTCTGCGGATTACTTCTGGCTCGCCGGTGATTGTCGACTCCAAATGGGGGAGATGCGGGGCTCCCGGGGTGAAGTTGCCGAAGCACTCAATGATTTTTCGATGGCTCGGAGCCTCTTCGAGAAATGCGAGAGTCCGCAGTCGTCACATCGCGCGGCGGATCGAATGGCCTCCGCGCACATCGAAATGGGGCAACTCGACGAGGCGCTTCGGCTGCTCCGCGAGAACATCGACCTCGCCGTCTTCCTAGATAACCCCGACACCGTGGCGCATTCGCAGTATCGACTCGGCTGGACTCTGGTCATCGCTGACGAGCATCCGGAGGCCCTTTACTGGCTTGATCTCGCGCGAGCGTTCTACACGCAACCCGGCAACTCCGATCACATCAAAGCGGAAGTGGACGCATATCGCTTGGATGCACTGAAGGCGCTGGGGCGAGTGAACGAAACTCACGCGGTCGCACGGGGTCTGCGCGCGTTTTGGCGCAGTGTGGGTAACTATGCGCGATTGTGCGTCTTTGATGCCAACGAAGCCTACGACATGGCAACCGCCAAAAACTTCGACGAAGCGCGTCGTTTGGCAACCTCTGCAGCGAGGCGAGCAGAAGCCGAATGTAGCGACTGGGTCGAGCGAATCACCAGGCTCACGCACGCCGAAATCGAAGTGATGTCGGGCCATCCAGAGAATGCTCGAGGTGCACTCAAGAGCGACATGGCAGAGCAGTGGGGAGATTCGGTGCACAACCGCACGAGGCATCTCATGGTTCTGGCGTCGATCGCACAATGGGAGGGACGCTCCAACGAGGCTCGCGGCATCACGGAACGCGTCATTGAACTTGCAGAAGACACGAACCTGCGTGGAATTCAAGGTCAGGCGTATGAACTTCTCGCCGAGCTTGCTCGACGCGAGGGAGATCACGGTCGGTCCCGGGACATGCAATCGAATGCCGTCGCGCTGTTCTTGGCAGACGGGCAGGTCTCTCGGGCTAATGAACTCGCCCGCGCCCTGTTGCCCTCGTCCACTCTTTCGTCTCGTTCCGGCGAATGGCAACCGATCGGCGTGATGGATGCCCCCTCCCGTGTGGCGGATGACGCGAGCCCGCGCTCGCACGACATGCCCAGTTCTCGCCCGCGTCGGCCCGCACAGCCGGAACAACCTGCCCCAGCTTCGGGCGTCGGGCATCCGGAATCAATTGACGTGCCCACCACCGAAACGCCAGCGCGGGACGCAAAACCCGATGTGCCAGTCGATGACGAAGTGACCCCGGCGAGTTCAGCAACCGCGGAACCAACCAGTGGTTCCGGTTCGGATCCGGCGGACACAACTGGCGCGGACGCCACGGACTCGTAGGCGCACCAACTCGCCAGTTCCACACATGTGACGCACTCCGCGTTTTTTGCACAGCGACTGTCGGTGGCTGGTGGCACACTATTCCTCCGCCCACTTGAAGCGGACGCCAAACTCGCGTCGTCGAGTTCGAGCAAACGCATCTTTGATAACTCCACAGGGAACCGATGTGACGAGCGAGTGACGCCACGCCTCGTCCATCACGTTTTTTTGAATTGCGTGCGGAACGCCACAAGCGCATCCGCACTGAACCTTTGAAGGAGAAGAAGATATGCCTTACGTTCCTCTCGTTCCTGTTGACGGAACATTTCTAACGCTCGACGAGATTGCGCGCATTTTCGTCAACGCAGTCGATCCTGACGCCGCCGCATCTGATGGCACGCAAACTGATGCCGGCACGCCGGATAAAGTTTCACCACGCACCCTCGCACTGGAATCGCCGGTCGAAACCGAGTTCATCTCGGTGATGCTCGGCGGCCCGGATCCTGACGAGGATCCGGCGTACTGGTCACGCACCAACGACGCGTTTGGTCGCGATGACGGACCCCGCCTTCCTCAGCACTTCATCGCCGTTGATCGCCCCGTCCCTGGCGGAAATCGGCTCGATGTTTTTGCATTTGACAACGATGCGGGTGAGTTCGTCGCCGTTGCGCACGACTCAACCAATCCGACGGACAACAGCGTTATCCGAGTAACTGTGCCGCGGAATGAAAACCCGCTCACGGCTGCGTTCCTGGGTGATATCGCTCAGCGCCTCGATCTGCGTGTGACACTAACCGAAACGGAGCAGGCCTATATCTGGGGTTCGGACGAGGCTTCACCGAGCGTTGCGACCCAGGTGATCGAGTATCACGTGAGTCCTCGCAGTCGGCCACGTAACACCCTGGCCCGATTTATCGAACATGGTCATGATCTACCCGCAGATGAGGCGTTCGTGACGAGGGCCACGATGATTCACACCCCGCGTGGCGCGAAGCACTTACTGGTCGGGTTGGCTGATCATGTCAGGGAACCTTCCGTCAAGCCGGTCATCTTGCATCGACCGCGCAATGCCATCGCCCTTGATGCAAACACAAAGTACCCCCGCATTGCGCATCCCGAAGAATTGGCGGTCGAATCAGAAGTGTGGTGGTCGTCGCAAATCGCACACGTCATGGGACGCAAAAATGTGCGAGCTCAATCTTTTGTCGCCATCGATTCCGAGACGTGCGTCGAAACTCTCGATTTTGACCAGGAAGTGAGCTGGGAGCATCCCGCCTCATTGTTCGATCGTGCCGTGTGGCGACGGGCGTTCTCGACGAGGCGTGATGCCATTGTTGGAGATTTTGTGGACTGGCTCGAGCGACACACGCTCGCGGGTCTCGCTGTGCTTGCACTCTTCCCACCCGCGCTCGTCGGCAGAGGAGAGAATAACGCGGGCTTCGCGGTCGCAACGATGCTGGAGGATTTTCAGGCTTCCCGCGTAGTGAAGACCCGATTTCCAACGTACGCAATCGACGAGTTGCTTGATCATTTTCGCGAGCGGCCGGGCATCGCGTCCGAGTTGGTGCGGGTTCTCGAGAATCCAACCCAAGAAGTTTTTCATAACCTGTTCTCCGAAGTGGAGCGCCTTCGACGTCACGCGGAGTTCGGTTGGCGCGAACCGAGCTCTATCGACACGCATTCGTCGATGTCGGAATGGATGTCCTGGTGCGTGACCGAACGCCTCGACGCCAGCGCAGCATTCGCCGCGGTGTGGGGTGAAGAAAACTCGAGCGACGATCCCGAGGATGCCGATCATCGAGTTTCTCCCGTGCCCCTTGTGGTGGCACGCGAACTGGCCCAACGCCTTGCACCTCAACGCCCAGAGGAGAGTGCGCGCGACTACGAGGAGCGAAACACGCGTGAAATCGTCGACACACTGCGCCAGATCAACGCTCACCGGGAAGCGGACTGGCTTCACTCTCGCGTACAGGAATCGTTGGACGCGCTGACCGAGTTTGACGCAGAGCTCGACAAATTCCGGAGTCACTCGAATGTCAGCCTAGGATCCGACGAACAATACCTTCCGTGGGAGAGCGAGCTGTTACTCAGCGAAGCGCTTGAACGCCGACCGCAACCCTTGAGGGCGGTTGTAGCTGCGCTGATCGAAATCTGGAGCGCGGGTCCTCCGACTCGCAAAGCAGTCATCGCCGGCATCATCCTGTAGTCGACTCGTCGACACTTTCTCACTCGGGGCAATCGTGCTCCGATTTTCCAGACCATCCACCGCCGGGATCGCCTCAGCGGTGCTACTAAAAAGGGGGAACCACCATGACCGATCCGAATTACACCGCACTCTTGCTCATCGTTGACCGCTCGGGCTCAATGGAGTTCATTCGACATTCCATGGTTGAAGCGTTGCAGGGCATCCTCACCGATCAATCCAAGGAGCCCGGCAGGCTGACGGTGGACGTCTACTCGTTCAATGACACCGTGACTCGAGATTTTCATCTTCGCGACGTGGCTGACGTGGTGGTTCAGATTGAGCCCAACGGCAACACTGCACTCTTCGACGCGATCGGTCGCGGCGTGACCGAGTTCGGGCGAGTACTGGCCGACATGGCCGAAGAGGAGCGTCCCGACACCGTTCAAGTCATCGTCGTAACCGACGGGATGGAAAACTCGAGCACCGATTGGAATCGAGCCGCGGTCCGAGACTTGGTCGTTATGCAGAAGAAGGAGTACAAGTGGGACTTCGTCTTCTTGGGAGCAAACCAGGATGCCGTCATGACCGGTGAGGGTCTGGGCTTCGATCGGGGAAGCTCGATGTCGTTCGACCCTTCCGCAAAGGGAGTGGACTCATTGAGGTACGCGCAAGGTCGGTACACGAGTGATCTGCGACGCAAACAGAAGCGGGTCTTCATGATGGAGGAACGTTTGGCGGCTCTCGAGGCCGAGAACGACGTGCTTCGACGTCGGCAAGCCGAGAGTCAGGCTCGGGCAGCCGAGCAGTTGCCGATTGCACCGGATTCGACGCCAACAACCGAAGCGAACCCCGACACTTCTCCGCGGCCCGAAGAGGACGCGGGCGCAACGGACCCATCGAACTAGAGGTCCCGGTCGCGCACCACGTCGCCCACTTCGTTGCGCATGACCGCTTTCACAGGGAAGGCGGTCGTCGCATCGGGTTGGGTCGACGTGGCGTCGAACACGAAGTCATCAAAAAGCCGGAACGCTTCGCGTTCACGGAGTCGTTCGTGTACGGATTTGGATCCGTCGCTCCAGAAAAACTCAACGCTAAATTGGCGTGAAGACGCGCGTGTGCCCAACGATGCGAGCGAATCGCGCGGTCCGATGACGTTCAGTATTTCCAGCGAACCGCGAGTCTCGGTTGGTGCCATATTCGATACCTGCTGGGGCTCTCGCGGTTCGCGCGGCCCCTTCGCTTCGCTCGCGTAGCGCACCTTGAGAACTTCGTCGGCTCGCGGGGTGCGCCAGACGCGCGAGGGTCGGCCCCCCGTCGACGTGCGTGGCGCATCCACAACTTCGATGAGTTGCGGCTCCATCACTCGGCGGAAAGTGTCGCGGAGGTGTGTTCCTGGGTCAATGCACTCGTGGAATGCGCGTAGCTCGCCGAGCGTGAAGTGTTCGAGGATGCGCCACGGATCCGGTGTGTCGAGGTATTGCTTGCGCAGCGCCAGGAGCGCTCGCTCAATCATGGCGCTGTGGTCATAGTCGAGTCGGGGAAGATCGTCGGCAGGTCGGATGTCTCGTGGCGGGAGTGAGTCCAGCGCGTCTTCGTTCACCAGGGCGAAATGGGCGACGGAAAGTACCCAGCCGCGGGGGTCACGTCCGGGCTGGTCGAACACGTGCAACTGTTCGATTCGATCTACGGCGATACCGAGTTTGCTCGTCAGACCTCTGCGGATGGCTTGTTCGAGAGTTTCCCCTTCGTGCACGAATGTGCCGGGCAGACGAGGGAGCGTTCCCGAGCTGGTGTCGAGGACCACGCACAGTCGATCGCGATAGACGCAGAAGATAACCGGATCCACCGCAACGCTCGGTCGCGGATATTCGTCCAGCCCTGTCATGTGAATTGCCTTTCCGTGCCTGATTCTATGGGCGAATGTCGATCCCGTGTGGCTGAGTGCCAGCCACTGTCGGTGGCCATCCGTACACTTTTATTAGTAACGCGAAAACATATCGCTATATTACGAAAACGTGTGCTACACTTTACGTATAGTTACGCAAAGTACACGTAACCAAAATATAACACTTTCCACTAGACCTCGGGAGGCAATCATGATGGACACAATTCACACAGGAAAAGGCACCTTCATTGGCGACGGCGTGACGGTATTTCCCGTCTGGACGACGGGCACTGAGATGACTAACGTCTGCTTCAAAACCAAGCACCTGACGGTTACCGAGGTTGAGGGTAGTCCTGATGTTAATCTGCTCTCTGTAACCAATAACGGCCACCGCGATCACGTCGTCGTTGAAGGCGATATTTTTGAGGGCGGCT
>JBMOEY010000028.1:0-17126 GCA_049314515.1 Microbacteriaceae bacterium | reverse complement strand
CTCGGTGGCGAACCCACCGTCGAGGTTTCGCAGTGTTCACTGGAGCTCGGCATGTTCAGCCGCCGCGTTCCGGTCGCAGACATCATCTCGATTGGCACCGAGTTGCACGGGTTGCACTCGCCCGCCGAGAAGGTGAACTACAAGTCGGTCGAACGCGTTTGGCCGCTCGTCAAAGAGGTCGTGTCACGCCTCTAGACCATTAAGGGAGAGAAACGAAGACCCGCTTGTTTTCAAGCGGGTCTTCGTTATCACTGGTGTGGAATGTCTATCTTGTTGGTCCCTGTTCAAGCAGATACTCGGCGGTCTCTTCATCTGTAATAAAGACGTTGATCCAGCCGCCACGAACCGCAGCCAGCGCTGCATCGCGCTTCGCTTCTCCGCCAGAAACCCCGATTCTCCGGTCGGCCTTCTTGATTTGCTCCAGTGTGACTCCGATCACGAGGTCGTCGAGTTCGGAGACGACGGGTCGTCCATCTTTATCGATGAATCGCAAATTAATTTCACCGACGGCCCCGAGGCTACGAATCTTCGCAAATTGCTCCTCCGTGAAGAAATTACCCTCAGCCATCACTTCAGACCGGATTTCGCAGTTACCCAGGCCCACGAGCGCGATGTCGAGGTGGTTCAACGCCTCGAGCGTGGAACGCGCAAAGTTGTCACTCTCTAGGATTGCCGTTTTGACCGAAATAGACTGCACGACTCCCGGGACGCGCAGGAATTGGGGAGTGGCATCGGTCAGGTTAGCCAAACTTTCGGTTGCTTGTGTCGCCAAATGTTGCACACCCGGCTTGCCGACCCCACCAAGCATTTCGATGATGTGTTTGGCCTTTGCGTGCGGTCGATTAAGGACGTCGACAAAGGCGCGCATCGAGTTACTCCACGACGTGAAGCCGATGTCCTTGTCTTCGATGGGCATGATTTCAAAGACGTTGGCGAGGGCACGTCCGAGTGTGCGCGCACGTTCCTTCTCGTCTTCGCCGGTCGCATCAACCACGTGAACCTCGAGCAGCCCGAATTCACTTTCGAGTCGTTGTTCGAGGTCGGAATTCAGTCCGGGTGGCGGAACGATAATCGTGCGAACGATGTTCGCCTCTTCGGCAGCTGACAGGAGACGGGACACGCGCGCTTGCGAGAGCCCGAGCTGACGCGCAATCTCTGATTGGACCATTCCGCGGTTGTGATACAGATGCGAAACTTTTGTCATCATGCGAAGTTGATCGAGATCGGGCTCCGGGCTCATCGGATGTTCCTTGCTTTCAAGAGTGGTTCATGAATATTTTGTCAGATTAGGAATGAATCTTCGCGTCGTTACCTTGCGAGTCTGAACGAGGGTCGGCATAGGGGCCCGAGCAATAGAAATTCGAGCGTCGTCCTAGTATAGTGAATGCATAATCATATATTGACTAAGTATTTGCAAAAGATTTGGTGACCATTTTTTCTAGGGAGACCTCGTGAAACAGACCCCGCAGACCCCGCAGACCGCGCACTTTGACCTCATTGTGATTGGCGCGGGCATTAACGGCCTTGGTATCGCGCGAGACGCCGCCGAGCGGGGACTCCGGGTCGCGCTCGTCGAGCAAGAAGATTTCTGCGCCGGTGTTTCTGCCTGGTCGGGCCGGCTCGTTCACGGTGGACTTCGTTATCTCGAACACGGCGATGTCCCGCTGGTTCGTGAATCGTTGCGAGAACGCGAACGCCTCTTTCACGTTGCTCCCCATCTGGTCAAGCCGGTTCGGCTCATCATGCCGTTCTTCTCGCGAAACACGCGACCGTCGTGGATGATCCGACTTGGCATGATCGCCTATGACGTGCTGTCATTCGACAAGAGTGTTAAATCACACCGGGTCATGTCAGCCAAAGCGGTTGCCCAGCGATTCACTGGTATCGAGACGACAGGTCTCAGTGGTGCAGCCCTGTTCACAGATGGCCAGGTTGAGTTTGCGGAACGTCTCTGTACCGAACTTGCGGTCGCGGCTGGCGAGGCCGGGGCAACGTTCTTTCTGCACTCACGGGTTACGCGCATCCTTGTTGACGGAGACCGCGTTATGGGTGTCGAGGCGACACGAGCATCCGGCGATGTGTTCACGCTGACCGGTGACATCACGATTAACGCGGGCGGGCCGTGGGTCGACGATGTCCTTCACGGCACCGACAGCGCGTCGGCAATCGAGTCGAAACGACTCATCGGTGGATCTAAGGGAAGCCACCTGATTGTTGATGCTTTTCCTGGAGCCCCGCGCGACGTCGTCTATTACGAATCTCAAACAGACGGTCGCCTTGTGCTGGTCATCCCGTGGATGGGTCGCTACCTTATTGGCACGACTGACCAACTTTTCGATGGCGACCCTGACTCGGCCCGTTGCGAACCTGACGAGGTCACTTATCTCTTAACTGAGGTGAACACGCTCATGCCCGAAGCGAACCTCACGCTGGACGACGTTCTTTACACCTACAGTGGCGTTCGCCCGCTGCCCTTTAATCCCGGTGTCAGCGAATGGAAGATTCCACGAAGCCACATCGTGCTCGATCATGCGAAGACTGGGTACCGTGGCCTGTTGTCGATCGTGGGCGGCAAGTTGACGACATACCGGCAGCTCGCTGAAGATGCAACGGACGTCGTGGTGAAGCAGCTGAAGCGTGGCGCCGTCAAACCGGTGAGCAAGGACGCCCCATTTCCGGGAGCTCGCTCGACCGACATGACGACGTTTGCCAAGAATTTCGTTGCGAACTCGTCGGCACAGGCTGCCGTGAAATCCGACACCGCAGAGCGACTCGTCGCCATGTATGGAACCCGAGCCGAGCAGATTGTCGAACTCGTGCAAAACGACCCCAAATTGGGGGAGCGCTTCGACCCGAAGTCGGCTGCCATCGCGGCTGAGCTGGTCTTCGCCGTGACGGATGAATATGCCGAAACATTGACGGACGTGTTTGCCCGCCGGATCTTGCTCGCGTTTGAGCCCGGCCATGGTCTTGAGGGAGTTTCGCGAGCGAGCCAGATTCTTGGTGATCGTCTTGGCTGGAGCGCGAAGGAGCGCAAAGCCAATGAAGCGGAATACCGCGCGTGGCTCGACCATCTTCGCGTTCCCGAGATGGTCGGAGTCAACGCCTAGCCTGACGTCGATTCACCAGGCACTGACAGGCTGTTTTCGAACGATTACAGAGAACAAAGGAGTTCACATTTATGACCGCTCGATACATCCTTGCTCTCGACGAGGGATCTAGTAGCGCGCGCGCGGTGATTTTCGACGACACCGGAGAGCCGGTGAGCGAGGCCTCGCGAACCATCGATGCTCTGTTTCCAAATCCTGGCTGGGTGGAACTTCGCCCGGAAGACTTATGGAACGCGCCTCGCGATTGCATTGGTGAGGCGATGGCTGCGGCAAACCTTGCGGCGGACGACATTGCCGCCGTGGGTGTGACCACACACCGTGAAACGATTGTGATGTGGGATCGCAAAACCGGTGAACCCGTGCACAACGCGATCATGTGGATGTCCAAGCAAACCGATGACATCATTCGCGAGTGGTCGGAGCGGGGGCTCGACGGCGAGTTTCGAGCCCGCACGGGTGTGCGAAACGATTCCTATTTTTCTGCGGGCAAGATTGCGTGGCTACTGCGCAACGTGCCCGGGGTGCGTGATCGTGCCGAACGCGGAGAACTGGCAATTGGCACCCCGGATGTCTGGCTGCTCTGGAATCTGACGGGCGGTACGGCGCATCGAATCGAACCGAGTGCTGCATCGCGCACCGCTCTGCTCAATATTCATCGTGCAGAGTGGGACGTGGACCTGTGCGCCATGCTCGATATTCCGCTTAGTTTGCTTCCGGAACTCGTGTCGTCGGACGCGCATTTTGGCGACCTTGACCCCGGCGTACTCCCGGGGTCGAGTTCGAGTCCCGTACCTGTCACTGCGATTCTTGGTGACCAGATGGCCGGGCTTTACGGTCAGGCTTGTCTCGAAACGGGCAGCACCAAAAACACTTTTGGAACGGCCGGAGTCCTGACCGCCAACGTGGGGAACAGCCCCGCAATTATGGACGGCATGTCGAGTAGCGTTGCCTGGAAAATTGGCAGCGAGGTTGCGTACGAGGCCGAAGGTGTGGTCTTTCACAGCGGTCAAACGATTCAGTGGATGCGCGACAAGCTCCGTCTCTTTGCGACTGCCGACGAAGTTGAGCCGCTCGCGAGCCGAGTTGCCGACAACGGTGGTGTCTACGTGGTGCCCGCGTTTGCGGGGCTGTGCGACCCGTACTGGGACCGCGACGTGCGGGCGGCCATCCTTGGTCTTACGCTCGCGACGGGAGTGGAGCACATTGCGCGCGCGAGCATCGAGTCTCTCGCCTACCAGACCCGAGACAATGTTGAGCGATTGGTGGCCGGCGGAATCGACATTCCGCAATTGCGTGTTGACGGCGGTGCCACGAGAAATAATCTGCTGTGCCAATTCCAGGCAGATATTCTCGGAATCCCGGTCGCTCGACCGGTTGGACTTGAGCGCACTGTGTTGGGTATCGCGCATCTCGCGGGCGTACGTGCCGGATTCTGGGGCGTTCGAGACATTGCCGACCGCTGGTCACTGGAACGCCTGTTTGAACCCGTGATGAGCGCAGACGAGCGTGAAGCGCTGTATGGCGGTTGGCAAAACGCCGTCGCTGCGGCACGGAGTCTGCCACCGTCCTTCTGATCCCGAATCCGACCCTCGTAGTCTTGGGATATGAACAAGCGAATCGCGGTCCTCGGAACGGGAGCAAACGGCGGAGCCATTGCGGCAAGTATGACCCGTGCCGGTTTCGACGTGACATGCATCGAGCAGTGGCCAGAACACGTTGACGTGATTCGACATGACGGACTGACGGTTAATTCGCCTTCTGGACAGACGGTGACGAAACTCGCTGCCGTCAACCTGTGCGACGTCGCCACATTGCGAAAGCCATTCGACATTGTCTTCGTCGTCGTCAAGGGCTACGACACAAGATGGGCGTGTGAGCTGATCTTGCCCCTACTCACGCCGGACTCGCTCGTCGTCGGCGTGCAAAACGGAATGACAATCGACGACATGGTTGCCATCCTCGGACCGAATCGCACCGTCGGTTGTGTCATCGAAGTAGCCGCAAACATGTTCGAACCAGGATTGATCACTCAACAGACGGGAATGTGGTTTGCCATTGGGTCAGAGGACGCCTCCGTTCAACGCCGCCTGTCGGATGTCGCCGAGGTCTTGTGTGCGGCCGGAGAAGTCGAAATCGTTGACGACATCCGTTCATCCAAATGGATGAAACTCGTCGCCAATGCCGCCGAGCTTGTGACCTCGGCGATTCTCGATCTGCCGCTGCTCGAGGCAATTGCGCTTCCTGGCATGCACGAGTTCATGACGGAAACAGGCAAGGAAGCGGGACGCACGGCGGTCGCTCTCGGACACAAAATTGTTCCAATCTTTGGCATGGCTGACATCGACACGTCGAGTCCTGATGCCTTTGCGACCGAGTTGCTCGACCGTGTGCTGACTGATTATTCCCTCCCGGACACGCGCACAACTGTGCTTCAGGACTGGATGAAGGGACGGCGTGCTGAGATTGAAGAAATCAATGGGCTCGTCGTGCGTGAGCAGGCGCGGCTTGGCGGTCATGTACCGGCGAATGAAATCACGTTGCGACTCGCGCGTGAAATTGAGGCCGGCACGCTCGAGGCAGGACCTCACCTGGCCGATCGATTGAGTGCCGCACTGAAGTGAGACGCCCTATCGTAATATTGAGGTAGCCCCTCGCGTGGCGCCACCCAGGCCAACTCCCCCAGGTCAGAAATGAAGCAAGGGTAACCCGGCTCTGGCGGGTGCGCGAGGGGTCTTGCGTAGGCTGGACTCATGGCTCGAAACGTCTATGTTGCGTCTGTCGAGGGTCACACGGGAAAGTCGACCGTCGCCCTCGGTTTACTCGATGCGCTCCGCGGTCGCTACGAGCGGGTTGGGGTTTTTCGCCCCGTCGCGCGCACTGTGGCTGAACCTGATCACGTGGTCGAATTATTGCGTTCGGTGGCGAGTGTGAGCATCCCGTATGACGACTGCATTGGCGTGACTTACGCCGACGTGCACGCGAATCCGGATGGGGCGCTCGCGACCATCATCGAGCGCTTCAAGAGCCTTGAATCGCAGTGCGATGCCGTCGTCATCCTCGGTTCTGACTACACCGATGTGGGAAGTCCGACCGAGTTGGAATTCAACGCTCGTATCGCCGCCAATCTCGCGTCGCCCGTCTTGCTCGTCATCAACGGTAGGCAGGCTTACACGGCCGATCAGCATCTCGGGCAGGTTGCCGCCCGCACCCCGCACGACATCGCTCAGGTTGCCGAACTCACAATGGAAGAAATTCGTCATTCTCACGCGGTACTCCTCGGAGTTGTTGTCAATCGGGCTGAATCCGGTACCGCCGAAGAGATAGTTGCCGCACTTTCGAGCGTGGTTGGGTCTCAGCCCGTCTGGATTGTCGATGAGGATTCCGCACTCGTCGCTCCGCGCATGACTGATCTCGCAGCAACAGTCGATGGCGACCTTCTTTTCGGACCGATTGAGGCGCTGCACAATGAAGCCCTCGGTGTGGTCGTGTGCGCAATGAATCACACGCACTCGCTGGAGCGAATTTTCGAGGGCGCTGTGCTGATCATCCCGTCTGACCGCACGGAAGTTTTGCTCGCGGTGTTGATGGCGGAGCAGGCCTCGGGGTTTCCGAGTATTGCGGGCATCGTGCTCAATGGCGGGTTTGAGTTGCCCGATGTCATTCGTCGGTTGCTCGACGGTGCGGCACCGCGTGTGCCGATTGTGAGCAGCCGCTATGGCACGTTCGAGACGACAACTCGCATCACCAGTGCGCGGGGTCGCGTCGCGGCGAGCGATTCCGAAAAGATTGCGCGAGCTCGTGCGGTGTTCTCGGCCCGCGTTCCTGCAGATCAACTCATGGAACGCGTTGAGAACATATCGAGTACGGTCATGACCCCCTTGATGTTCCGCTATTCGCTCCTGCAGCGTGCGCGCACGCAGCTACGGCGCATCGTTTTGCCCGAAGGGTCTGACGATCGCATCTTGGCCGCCGCGGCGGATGTTTTGCGCGAGGGCGCAGCCGGGCTGGTGATTTTGGGTGACGAGAAGGATGTGCGTGCCCGAGCATCCCGCATGAATCTCCTCCTCGACGGTGCACAGGTTGTCTCGCCAACCGACCCTGAATTAGTCGAACGTTTTGCAATTGAGTATGCGAACCTGCGGTCGCACAAAGGAATGACGCTTGAGCATGCCCGGTTGGTGGTGCGCGATCCGTCGTATTTCGGCACGATGATGGTTCACCTCGGGCTCGCCGATGGAATGGTGTCAGGAGCGATACATACGACTGCCGACACGATTCGACCAGCCTTTGAAATCATCAAGACGACCGACGGAACATCTGTCGTGTCGAGCGTGTTTCTCATGGCGTTGGCCGACCGGGTCTTGGTTTATGGTGACTGCGCGATTATCCCCAATCCGACATCCGAACAACTCACCGACATCGCAATTTCCTCGGCCACGACCGCTAGCGCATTTGGCATCGAGCCACGCGTTGCAATGTTGTCGTATTCGACGGGAGATTCGGGCTCGGGAAACGACGTTGAAAAGGTCAGAGAAGCGACACGTTTAGTGCACGAGCGCCGACCTGATCTTGCGGTGGACGGACCCATTCAATATGACGCGGCCGTTGACGCGGCCGTTGCTCGCACAAAGCTGCCTGATTCTGATGTCGCCGGTCGAGCAACAGTGTTCGTCTTCCCTGACTTGAATACGGGGAACAACACCTACAAGGCGGTGCAACGATCGGCGGGTGCCGTGGCAATTGGGCCAATTCTGCAGGGATTGCGCAAGCCGGTCAACGATCTCTCGCGCGGTGCGCAGGTAGATGACATCGTCAACACCATCGTGATGACGGCCATTCAAGCGCAGGGGACAGCGGGAGGTGCCACGTGATTCCGGTACTTGTCGTGAATAGTGGCTCGAGCTCACTCAAATTCCGACTCATCGACGTGACTACCGGTGATGACCTCGCGTCCGGACTCATCGAACGCGTTGGATTAGGGGAGGTTAGAGACCATCGCCACGCGCTCGAGCTGATGATTCTCGAGTTGACCTCGGCGTTGCATGACTATCCACCGGTCGCTGTTGGTCACCGTGTCGTTCACGGTGGCACGCGTTTCACAGAACCAACCGTGATTGATGAACGCACGCTCGTGGGCATTGCTGATCTTTCCACGCTCGCCCCTTTGCACAATCCGGCGAATCTCGTTGGAATTGAAGCCGCAATGGATGCGCTCCCTGACATCCCTCATGTCGCCGTGTTCGACACCGCCTTCCATCAGACGCTCGCACCCGAGGCCTACACCTACGCCCTCGATGCCGAGCTCGCGCACACCTACGACATTCGTCGGTATGGGTTTCATGGCACGAGTCACCAGTTCGTGGCTGCGAGAACCGCCGAATTCCTTGCGCGCCCCGAGACCGATCTCAAGTTGATCATCTTGCATCTGGGGAACGGGGCGTCGGCCTGTGCCGTCGATGGGGGCATTTCAATCGAGACCTCGATGGGGCTTACTCCGCTTGAGGGCCTCGTGATGGGAACTCGCTCAGGAGACATCGATCCGGCCATTCTGCTGCACTTGAATCAGGTCGCCCACATGAGCATCGACGACCTCGACAGGCTGGTCAATCGACAGAGTGGACTGCTCGGGCTTTCCGGCAAGGGGGATATGCGCGATGTGACCGAGGCAGCCGCGAACGGTGACGCGCGTGCTGCGCTCGCGTTGAGTGTTTTCTCGCACCGCATCCGCCATTACATCGGAGGCTATTTGGCTGCTCTGGGCGGACTCGATGCCGTTGTGTTTACGGCTGGAATCGGTGAGAATTCCGCTGTCGTGCGGGAGCGCGTAATTTCGCCACTCGCCCATCTGGGACTCAGGCTGGACACGCAAGCAAACACCGAGAAGTCACACCAGGCGCGTCGAATATCACCTGCCGGGGCGACACCTGACGTGCTCGTGATACCCACGAATGAGGAATTTGCGATTGCCCAAGCGGCGTACGCGGCACGCGTAACCTGACCGCTCGGTCGCACCTGCAACGTACTATTGTCTCGTGGCCACCGCACTGTATCGCCGTTACCGGCCCGAGTCGTTCGCCGAAATGATCGGGCAGTCTCAGGTGACCGATCCACTGATGGCGGCTTTGCGGTCGAATCGCGTCAATCATGCGTACCTTTTCAGTGGGCCCCGCGGCTGCGGGAAAACTACTTCCGCGCGCATCCTCGCACGGTGTTTGAATTGTGCCCAAGGGCCAACCGACACGCCCTGTGGAGTGTGCGCGAGTTGTATTGAACTTGCGCGTGACGGCGGTGGTTCGATGGATGTCGTCGAAATCGATGCCGCGAGCCATAACGGTGTGGATGATGCCCGCGAGCTTCGTGAGCGCGCAGCATTCGCGCCGGCTCGTGACCGCTTCAAAATTTTCATCCTCGACGAGGCCCACATGGTTACGCCACAGGGGTTCAATGCTCTGCTCAAACTCGTTGAAGAACCGCCGGAACACGTCAAGTTCATTTTTGCGACCACGGAACCGGAAAAGGTCATTGGAACAATTCGTTCGCGCACCCACCACTATCCATTCCGCCTGATTCCGCAGGCCCTGATGCTTGATTACGTCGAGAAAATGTGCGTGAGTGAAGGCGTGCTCGTTGAGACGGGCGTGCTGTCCCTGGTCGTGCGAGCAGGAGGGGGCTCGGCTCGTGACACCTTGTCGGTGCTCGACCAACTCATTGCCGGTACCGATGGAGATACGGTCACCTACGAGCGAGCGGTTTCACTTCTGGGCTACACCCATACGGCACTACTTGATGAGGCGGTGAATGCGCTCGCCGCGCATGACTCGTCCGCCGCATTCGCGGCTGTCGACCGAGTCATACAAACCGGTCAAGATCCGCGTCGCTTTGTTGAAGATTTGCTCGAACGACTGCGCGACCTCATCATCGTGTCGGCCACCGGGCCGTCCGCGAGCACCGTTTTGCGCGGTGTCCCTCAAGATGAAATTGATGGCATGGGTGCGCAAGCGCGGGCCATGTCAAGCCAGCAGCTTTCGCATGCCGCCGATGTAGTGAACGCCGCATTGACAGATATGTCGGGCGCCACGTCGCCGCGCCTTCATCTCGAACTCATGATTGCGCGGTTGTTGGTCGAGTCAACTCCGCTCGCTGCGCCGGAGCCGAGCGCTGCGCGGGAGCCGGTAGCCGCTCCAGAGCCGAGCGCTGCACGGGAGCCGAGCGCTGCGCCAGAGCCGGTAGCCGCTCCAAAGTTTGCCGGACCGGTGACGGTTGAGGTCATGAAAGAGAAATGGCCCGACGTGCTCGCTCACATGGAAACGGCGAAACGTGCGGCGTGGCTTGTCGTGTCAACCGCCGAGGTGCGTGAATACGCGAACGATGTGCTCACTCTTGTTTTCGCTCGGGAAACCGATGCCGCGGCCTTTCGTCCGCAACCCGGAGTCCCGGGAGGCGTACACGAGGTGACCCGCCAATCAATTGAAAAAGTGCTCGGCGTCAACGTCAAATTTCGTTTGTCCGTCGAAGGGACCCGAACCCAACCCGTCGAGACCGCTCTCCCTGACTCTGACGGAGTTCCCGCGATAGAACCTCAGTCACAGACGTCACCGAAGTCGGATCTGGCATCTGAACAAGGCGGTTGGGACACCGTTCAAATCCCGGGTCATCAGCCGAAGCCCACTTTTGCCGACGTACCTGCGAGCCCGGACGAAATTTCCCCGGTGGAATCCGACGAAGCCGCAGAAGATACGCGCTTCGGTGAGGCGCTTGTGCGCGAAGTCCTCGGAGCTACCTTCCTGTCCGAGGAGACGCTTGCTGAGTCAGAACTCGCGGAGTCCGATTCTGGAATAGTTGCCTCGGGGTCCAAAACCGTAGACGACTCATTGGTGCAGCTCGACTCCTCGGGACCGACAGTCGCACCGTCGACAGAGGCCTGACGTTCGTGTACGACGGCATAGTTCAAGAGCTCATCGATGAATTGGGTCGATTGCCCGGTGTCGGACCGAAGTCTGCCCAACGAATCGCGTTCCACATTCTTCAAACGGAATCTTTCGATGTCTCTCGGCTGGCGCAGGTCCTCACCGAAGTTCGAGAGAAAGTAAAATTCTGCGAAATCTGCGGAAACGTGGGCGAGGAGTCTCGATGCGGGATTTGCCGTGATGCTCGTCGAGATCCCACTTCCATCTGTGTCGTAGAGGAAGCGAAGGACGTTGTCGCTATCGAACGCACTCGAGAATTCCGCGGCCTTTATCACGTGCTGGGTGGTTCTATCAGCCCGATGGATGGCGTCGGACCTGATGATCTGCGCATCCGGCAGTTACTGACCAGGCTCAGCGACGGAACGGTCACCGAGGTCATCATTGCCACTGATCCGAACATGGAGGGTGAAGCCACCGCAACGTACATCACCCGCTTGCTGGCGGCCATCGATGTGCGGGTTTCTCGGCTCGCGTTTGGTCTTCCTGTTGGTGGGGATCTCGAGTACGCAGACGAGGTCACACTTGGTCGCGCGTTCGAGGGTCGACGCACCGTTTAGTCGTTGGTCTTCAGTTCTGGGCTGTTTCGCGCATCGTGAAATGTGCCCTTCAGCCTGTCGGTAGAATTGAGAATCCCCATTTTTCGCCCCTGATTTGGTTTGAGGGAGTGTTTTCTCAGTGAGCTTGATAGTGCAAAAGTTCGGCGGCTCATCGGTCGCCGACGCCGAAAGCATCAAGCGTGTCGCACGCCGCATTGTCGAAGCTCGCGAAGCCGGAAACGATGTTGTCGTTGTCGTCAGTGCAATGGGAGATACGACGGATGAACTTGTCGATTTGGCAAACGAGGTGTCGACTGTGCCCTCACCTCGCGAAATGGACATGCTCTTGACCGCGGGCGAACGAATTTCGATGGCCCTCGTGGCAATGGCCGTCAGGGGACTGGGACACGATGCTCGGTCCTTTACTGGCAGTCAGGCCGGCATGATTACGGATGACCAGCACGGCTCGGCCCGCATCGTCGATGTCACCCCGGGTCGACTCAAGGACGCGGTATCCGAGGGCGCAATCGTGATCGTCGCAGGATTTCAGGGATTCAACAAAGACACGGGGGATATCACCACACTCGGTCGGGGAGGGTCTGACACGAGTGCCGTCGCGCTTGCGGCCGCACTTGAGGCAGACGTGTGCGAAATCTATACCGATGTCGACGGCGTCTTCACCGCCGATCCGCGTGTCGTTCCGCTCGCGAGCAAGATTCATCGAATCACGAGCGAAGAGATGCTCGAACTCGCGGCAAACGGCGCCAAGGTGTTGAACATCCGCGCCACTGAATACGCGCGGCGCCATGGCGTCACCCTGCACGTTCGTTCGTCGTTTACGCACGACGAGGGCACCATCGTCTACAACCCCACGAAGGGACAACAAGTGGAAGAGCCGATTATCACCGGAGTCGCTGGAGATCTCAGTGAAGCAAAAATTACCGTCGTGGGGGTGCCTGATGTTCCCGGCAAGGCTGCACAAATCTTTACGATTGTCGCCAACGCAGATATCAATATCGACATGATTGTGCAAAATGTCAGTCATAAGGGTGAGTCCAAGACAGACATTTCTTTCACGTTGCCCAAAACGGAGGGCGAGCGAGCGCTGGATGCTCTCCGCGCGGCAGCCGACGATATCGGCTTTGCCGAGCTGAGCTATGACGACCAGATTGGCAAGCTTTCTGTGGTCGGTGCAGGAATGCGAACGAATTCCGGAGTTTCTGCTCAGCTGTTCACGGCACTATTCGAAGCGGGTGTGAATATCGACATGATTTCGACGTCGGAAATTCGAATCTCTGTGATTCTTCGTTCAGACCAGCTCAACGATGCGATGCGTCGCGTACATTCCGCGTTTGGTTTGGACGCTGCGGTCGAAGCGGTCGTTCACGCAGGGACGGGACGATGACCGAGATTAGCCCCGCCGGCCTCAATATCGCTGTCGTGGGCGCAACGGGCCAAGTGGGGACCGTCATGCGTCGCCTCCTTGTTGAGCGGGATTTCCCGGTCAAGAGCATTCGCTTCTTCGCATCATCCCGATCTGCCGGTAAGACCTTGACTTTCCGCGGTCACGATGTCGTTGTTGAAGACGTTGAAAAGGCAGACGTTGCTGGAATTGACGTGGCGTTGTTTTCGGCCGGCGCCACTGGAAGTCGCGCTCAGGCGCCGCGATTCGCCGATGCCGGAGTTCTCGTGATTGACAATTCAAGTGCGTGGCGAATGGATCCAGACGTCCCGCTTGTCGTGAGCGAGGTGAATCCTCACGCCATTGACGAAGCTCGAAAGGGAATCATCGCGAATCCCAACTGCACAACTATGGCCGCGATGCCCGTCCTCAAGGTTCTTGATGGGGCCAAGGGGCTCACGAAGATGACTGTCACGACGTTTCAAGCCGTTTCAGGATCTGGTTTAGCGGGAGCAGAGGAACTCGCTAGTCAAGTGCGGGCCGCTGTGACACAGGGCAACATTGAAGACCTGGTACACGATGGTTCTGCCATCGACTTTCCCGCACCGTCGAAATACGTCCGAACAATTGCCTTCGACGTTGTGCCCCTGGCTGGTTCGATTGTTGACGACGGCCTCTACGAAACCGACGAAGAAAAGAAACTCCGAAACGAGAGCCGCAAGATTCTTGAGCTTCCTCACCTGCTCGTGAGCGGGCTTTGCGTGAGGGTTCCCGTATTCACCGGGCATTCGTTGAGTATCAACGCAGAGTTCTCGTCTCCGATCTCGCCCGACGAGGCCGCGGAGATTCTCGCGGATGCTCCGGGCGTCATTCTCGAAGACGTACCAACTCCTCTGCAAGCCGCCGGAGCGGATCCGACGTTCGTCGGACGTTTACGTCAGGATGAAACTGTCGAAGACGGCCGCGGCCTCGCGTTGTTCTTGAGCAATGACAACCTGCGCAAGGGTGCGGCCCTGAATGCAGTTCAAATTGCGGAAATCATCGCCGCGCGTCGAGCCTGACTCGATTCCGATTCGCGGAATCGGGGACCCCGGTCATTTGCGCCGCGTCACCCTAAACTAGCGGAATGAGTATCCCTCGCGAAGTTGACGTGTGCCTGATTGGTGGCGGCGTGATGAGCGCGACACTGGGTGCGCTGTTCACGCAATTAGAGCCCAGCTGGACTATCCAGATTTTTGAGCGACTCAGCGAGGTCGCACAGGAAAGTTCTAACCCCTGGAACAACGCTGGTACTGGACACGCCGCCTTGTGCGAGCTCAATTACATGCCCGAGGCTCCCGACGGGTCGGTCGAAGCATCCAAGGCCGTGGCCATCAACGAGCAATTTCAGCTTTCGCGTCAATACTGGTCGTATCTGGTCGCCGAAAACCTCATCAAAGATCCCGCGTCGTTTATCAATCCAACTCCCCATATGACCTTCGTCTGGGGCGAGAAAAACGTCGAATACATGCGCAAGCGCTTTGCTGTCTTGAAGGATCAGCCACTTTTCGACGGCATGGAGTACACCGAGAAGCCCGAGGTCATTGAGGACTGGGCGCCCCTCTTGATGGATGAACGTCAGCCGGGTGTTCCCGTTGCGGCAACTCGAATCGCCTCGGGAACGGACATCGACTACAGCGCCTTGACGCGTCAACTCTTGGAGTACGTGACGTCACACGGCGCGAAGCTTCGCACCGAAACCCAGGTCACCGCGTTGCGCCGTTTGCGCAATGGCAGATGGCGAGTGCACGTGCGCGACGTTGTGGGGAATACCCCGCACACAGTCGACGCTAAGTTCGTTTTTGTCGGTGCCGGCGGTGGCGCTCTTGCACTGCTTCAGAATTCGGGCATTCCAGAAATCAGGGGCTTTGGAGGATTTCCCGTCTCAGGAGAATTCCTGCGTACGTCGAATCCAGCGATTGTTGCTCGTCACGAGGCAAAGGTCTATGGAAAAGCATCCGTTGGAGCTCCCCCCATGTCCGTTCCTCACCTCGATACGAGAGTCGTCGATGGCGAAAAGTCTCTCTTATTTGGTCCATTCGCGGGATTCACGCCTAAGTTCCTTAAGCGAGGATCTTGGTTTGATCTTCCCTTATCTATTCGGTGGCACAACATCATTCCCATGTTGAGCGTCGCGGTGACAAATCTCTCGCTGATTCGATACTTGCTCGGTGAACTGACTGCGAGCCAAGCGAAACGTCTTGCCGATCTTCGTCAATTCATGCCCACCGCGCAAATGTCTGACTGGGAAATCATCACGGCGGGTCAACGAGTGCAGGTCATCAAGACGGACGCCAAAAAGGGTGGCGTTCTGCAGTTCGGTACCGAAGTGGTGGCCGCGACGGACGGATCAATCGCCGGTCTTCTCGGCGCGTCGCCCGGTGCTTCGGTGTCTGTTCAAATCATGATTGAGTTGCTGCAGAAATGCTTCCCTGAAAACCTCTCGCGCTGGACTCCGAAACTTCAGAAGATGATTCCCAGTTTTGGAACACGGCTGTCTGACTCGCCTGCAGCCGCCAAGGAGTCGTTGCGGCATACAGCCGAGGTACTCAAACTAAACGTCTAACAGAACGGACCACCACGAAGATGGCCAGGCTCTTCTTTCGCTACGGCGCCATGAACAGTGGCAAAACGACGGCCATGTTGCAAGCCGCTCACAACTACGAGGAGCGCGGTCATGCGGTGCTGATTGCACAGCCAGCTCTGGAGACCAAAGGCGACCTCGGCGTGATGAGCCGGCTTGGCGTCTCCCGCAAAGCTGACTTCATTGTGTATCCGGAATCAGACTTGTACGCATCTTTCCAGCGACACCGCGAGGAGGTGCAACGTCGGCGCGGCGTTGACATCAAGTGTTTTCTTCTTGATGAAGCCCAATTTCTGACTGAAGCTCAGGTCGATGATCTTCTTCGGATTGCGCTTCTCGAGGACATCCCCGTTCTTGCGTTTGGCATTCGAACTGATTTTCAAACTGTCGCTTTTCCTGGAAGTCGCCGCTTGCTCGAAGTGTCCCACGACATTGAAGAGCTCAAGACAATCTGTCGCTGCGGTCGCAAGGCAATATTCAATACTCGTAAATTCCGTGGCGACTTCGTTTTCGATGGCGAACAGGTTGCTCTCGACGAGGGTGATATCGAATATGAATCTTTGTGCGGACTCTGCTACCTCCAGGAAAGCAAGGGTCTCCTCAATGCGGGGCGCCGGCAATGGCCCGTGTCATACCGATTTGAGCCAGACCCTGACTTCAGTTAGGTAATCCTGGCGAGGTCGCAGGCGGACTCTATAGTTCGTTCAGTAACCGCTTCATCAGCTCAATTTCTTGCGACTGACTGATCACGATGTTCTTGCCGAGCGTCGCAACTTCAGGGTTTGCAGAATCAACAATCATTTTGGCCATTGTTATTGCGCCTTGATGATGTCCAATCATGCCTTCGAGGAAGAGTCGATCAAACTCAGCACCCGACGCACGGTCAAGCGCGGACATGTCATCGTCACTGAGCACCCCGTCCATGTGCATGCTGTGACCCATGTCCATGGATGCGCCAGCGTTCGTCAGCCACCTCGACATTTGGTCAATTTCTGGGCCCTGCGCTGAGCGAATGGCATCTGCCAGCGCAAGGATTTCCGGGTTTGTCGTTCTTGTTTGCGCAAGCAGTGACATGTCGATGGCTTGCCGATGATGCGGAATCATCATCTGAGCAAACATGATGTCGCTGCTCGAAAAACCTGAATCGGCAACGTTCGTGGATGGATGTGCTGACTGGTGCTCGGCGATAATACTTGACGGAGAGCATCCGGGAAGAAACAACACTATTGCCAGCATGGTGGCTGCGAACGTGACCTGAGGAATACGCATGACACGAATCTAACGTGCAGTGGGGAAAGGAAGCTGACCACGACGTGCTGCCCCACCGAGGCCTGAGGGTTTGACGTGTTGCATCTCCCCATCTCCGAAAAAAGATTGCCCACCGCAGTCGGTAGGCAATCTTCGCGAGTCGGGGTGACAGGATTTGAACCTGCGACCTCGTCGTCCCGAACGACGCGCGCTACCAAGCTGCGCCACACCCCGAGGTCC
>JBMOEY010000027.1:0-17759 GCA_049314515.1 Microbacteriaceae bacterium | reverse complement strand
TCCGGTAAACGCCAGGCGCCGCACTTGTCATTTTTCTAGTCTATGAGCATGACTATCTTTGAGCAACCGCCGCCGACGAGAGGCGTACCATGTAGGCCCCGACGGGCTCGACGCCCCTAGTGCCACGCGCGGAATGCTGCGCATCCCGACGGCGCGCGTCACCGGGGGCCCAGTCTGCCAATCCGCGAGGCGAATATGAAAATAGCCCCCGAGATCGGGAGCCATTTTCATATGTAGGCCCCGTCGGGCTCGAACCGACGACCCACGGATTAAAAGTCCGTTGCTCTACCAACTGAGCTAGAGGCCCGCGCAATTGCGCCTGCCAATTCTACTGGCAGGTTCGCGCACGGAATGGAACCGCCGATTATCCCGCGACGGTGACCCGCGCCCCGGAATCGATAAAGTTTCGGTTGCCCGGCGTATCCCGAAGACTCAGCCATATGGCGTAGGTGCCGGGAGGGGCGAAAGCTGCGAGGGTGACTTCTTGGCTGTAGGTGCCCGCCTGGGCTGTGCCTGAAATCAACCCGGCGGCCGATGGCGAGGTTGCGTAGATGCCTCGCTGCGGGTCAGCGAAACCGCCCGGTGTCAGCATCAACCAGGCATAGACCACCGCGACACCCGTTTCATCACGGGCATCCAACTCGATAGAGAACGGCGTGCCGACAGTCAGAGTTTGTGGGGCCCGAATGGCGGTGATCTCCGGGGTGTCCGTGTCGGATGATCCACCCAAAACAACGAAGTCCCATTGGGTCTGCTGCGTTGTTCCGTTGCCCAGGGCGTCGTTTGCGCTGAGAAAAACTGTGTAGGTCTGACTAGGAGCGCTGACGGGGATGGGGCATCGCAACTCGAACGTCGTTGCAGTCGGCGTTGTGCTCACTGCTGTGCCGGGAACCGCAAACCCGCACCACTCTGTCACCCAACCGGGTGGACCACCAATGGATGCCCAAGAACTCTCGACGCCTGACGGGTCGGTGACGGTCCACTGAAAGACGGCTGTCTGACCAGCCTGATACTCAAGCGGACGAACGTCCGGAAGCGAAATCACGGGGGCAACGGAATCGAGTCGACATTCATCCAGCCGCCTATCTGCGGAATCGACAGCGCAGGAATCGTTTCCGGCCCCCGAAGTTAGTGAGTCGCGACCTGCTCCGCCGACGAGGGAGTCGTTGCCTGCTTCACCGCGAAGGGTGTCGTTTCCGGCGCCACCGGACACGCGATCATGACCCGCACCACCAAAGATCGTGTCATTACCCCCGCCACCACGAATGGTGTCGTTGCCCCCGGCACCACAGATGACGTCGTTACCACTGGTTCCAACGAGCACGTCTGCTCGCGGTGTTCCCGAGATTGTGCATCGGGGCGAAGGAGTGGCGGCAGATGCAGGTGCCGCGACAGAACCGGTCAAGAGCGCGCCAATTACACATGCACCCACTACGTGTGTCCAACGCATGTGACCACCTACTTTCGGACTTTGGAAAATCATACAGGAGCATTCTTCGTGAACAGGCGGATACTGAAGAGAGGCTCACAACGCCCATCATGTCCACACAAAGGAGCGCATCATGAAACCGCAGGAAAAAGTCATCGTCATCACCGGGGCCGGCAACGGAATCGGTCGAGCGGTTGCACTCGAATTGCTGAATCGCGGCGCCACAGTGGCGGGCGTTGACCTCAGCGCTGAAGGACTCGCCGAGACGATCGAACTCGCCGGTACGCGGGCCAAAAACATGAGCGCCCATGCCCTGAGTGTGGCCGATCGCAAACTCGTTGCGGCACTACCTGCGGCCGTGATCAAGGAGCACGGGCAGGTCGACGGGCTCATCAACGTTGCGGGGATCATCCAGAAGTTCGTCAAAATCAAAGAACTTGACTACGCGGATGCCGAACGCGTGTTCAACGTGAACTTCTACGGAACCCTCAACATGGTCAAGGAGTTTCTCCCCCACCTGCTCGCGCGGCCCGACGCGCAGATTGTGAACATCTCGAGCATGGGTGGCTACGTGCCCGTGCCGGGTCAGTCGATTTATGGCGCATCCAAAGCGGCGGTGAAATTGATGACGGAGGCGCTCCGCTCCGAACTCGCGTCTTCGAGTGTCGGCGTCTCGCTTGTGTTTCCCGGTGCGGTGTCGACGAACATCAGTGTCAACTCGGGCGTCACCACCGAGGCGGAGGCCAAGAAAATGGCCAGCGACCCGAACGCACCAAAGTTCGCGATGTCGACTCCCGAAAAAGCAGCAAAGGTCATCGCCGATGCGTTCGAGAAGAACCCGTTCCATGCGTTCGTTGGCTCTGACGCGACGATGATGGATCGCATCTCGCGCCTGTCACCCGAACGAGCGGCCAAGCTCATTCAGAAGCAGATGGCGTCGCTGCTCAGTTAGCCGGGCAGAGCATCCACCCATCTGCGACAGCAGGTCGGTCGCGTAAAGTTGACTCACGACACAACGGGAGGCGTGCCATGAACTACGAAGTGACCAAGTCGAACGATGAGTGGAAACGCGAACTCGACGCAGAATCTTTCGCTGTGTTGCGCCAAGCGGCGACGGAGCGCGCGTGGACGGGTGAGCTGCTCGACGAGAAACGCGCGGGACTGTATACGTGCAAAGGATGCGGCAACGAACTCTTCAAGTCCGGCACAAAATTTGATTCGGGATGCGGCTGGCCGAGCTTCTACGAATCGGTGCGACCCGACGCCGTGGAACTCATTGAGGACACGACCCTGGGCATGGTTCGGACCGAGGTGCGCTGCGCCAAGTGTGGCGGTCACCTCGGACACGTGTTTCCCGACGGTTTCGGCACACCGACCGGTGACCGCTACTGCATGAACTCGCTTGCGCTGAACTTCACACCCGAAGACTAGTCACCGACTCACGGTCACCCGCCGGCTGAGCCCACCATGTGACGGGCCCAGTCAACTGTGATCGCTCAGCCGATGGCCGCCGTGGGCGAACTCGTTCGGGTTGTGCTCGTGTAGCCGGTTTTGGCGGCTGTTACCGTGACCGTGATGAACTTTCCGCGGTCGGCCCCAACGAGTTTGTATGTGCTGAGATTTGTGCCGATAGTCGTTCCGGCTCCGCCGCTCGTGTCTGCGCGTTTCCACACGAAGGTGAAGGTCACACCCGTGCTCGGCACCCACCCCGTTGTGCCGGCCGTCAGGGTCTGGTCCACCGTGGTCGTACCCGAGATGGTGGGATTCGGCGCGGTGTCGAAAGCCGCCGAAACCACCGTCGCGGTGGCGTCGCTCACTTTGGTCACCGAGATGAAACCGGATTGAGATCCAATGACGGTCACGGTGAGGGCGGTTCCGATGTCGGCGGCAGCCACCGAGTATGTTGACGCCGTGCCGATGATTGTGGCCGAGCCCGAACGACGCCACTCGTAGGTGAACCCAGGCGTGTTACTCCATGTGCCGGTCACGGCCGTGAGGGTCTGCCCAAAGGTGGCGGAACCCGAGATTGTCGGAGTCGTCGTCGTTTCGAACAACCCCACCACCACAGCGATTGTCGCCGTGCTCGTCTTCGTTGTCGTGGCAAAACCAGGTTTCGTGGCGATGACGGACACCGTGATGGTCTTTCCCATGTCTGCCGCTGCCACGGAGTACGTCGCTGCCGTGCCAATGACGGAGGTTGAACCCGAACGGCGCCACTGATATGTGAACGTCGGAGCGTTACTCCATGTACCGGTGACAGCGGTGAGCGTTTTGCCAACCTGTGGCACCCCCGAAATGGTGGGTGTCGGAGTCGTCGCATAGGTGGCCAAAATGACCGTGGCCGTGGCCGCACTCGTTTTACTCGTCGTGAGCATGCCCGTCTGCGTGCCCGTCACGGTTACCGTGAGTGTTGCCCCCACATCGGCAACACCAACCGTGTAGCGTGCGGCGGTTCCCAGGACGGTGGCCGAGCCCGATCGCTTCCACTGGTAGGTCAGGGTGGCCGAATTACTCCACGTTCCGGTGACGGCGGTCAGCGTTTGTCCGAATTGTGCGGTGCCAGAGATGGTGGGAGTGGGCGCGGAAGCAAACGTACCCGTGGCCACGGCGGTGGTAAGCGAACTGACTTTCGATGTTGTCACGTAACCGCTCAGGGTCGCGGTCACCGTGAGAGACACGCGCTTGCCGAGGTCTTGTCCGGCAACGGTGTAGGTCTCGCCGGTACCAACCGTCGTCGTGACGTTCGTAGCACTGGTCGTCTTCCATACATACGTGAACGCAGCCGGTTCGGCCCACTCTCCCACACTCGCGCGCAACAGCTTGCCGACGGCCGCTGTTCCCACAATGGTCGGGGTTGGAGTAACACTGAAGGCGGCAGCAGCCACGGCAACAGTGGGCGCACTCGTTGCAACCTGTGTTTGGTAACCGGACGCCGTCGCCGTGACAGTCACGGTGAGCGTCAATCCAAAGTCATCCGGAGTGACAACGTAGGACTCACCCGTGCCGATAACCGTTGCACTACCGCTCCGACGCCACTCGTACGTCAGTGTCGGCTCGGGGCTCCACGTTCCAGCGTGCGCCGTGAGCGTCTCCCCCACCTTGGCGACACCCTGAATAGTGGGAGTCGCAGAGGTATCGAACGACGAACCCCATTGTGCATAAAGGGTAGTCAGGCTCGTGATGGTCGTCGGAAAAGTTACCCGTGTTCCTCCCACGCGCTGGGTATACCAGCCCTGGAACGGAAATTGACCTCCCGAAGGGTCGGCCTGCCCAACGGCGGCAATGCTCGCTCCGGTCGAAATCTCGGAAGTCGGATTATCGCCATGCCCGTTGGAATCGTAGAAGATGCCAACAACCGCTTGTGAGACATATCCCTGCCAGGTCGAACCATAGTTGTCGGGAGTCGTCTTGGGGTAGGAGACCTGAACCGTGCCTCCCGCCTGAAAGGACCTACCTGGCACACCAGCGGCAACGACCGAGGCGGGCGGAGTGGTGCCTAACATTCGAACGTCGAGATTCTCTCGATTCGATGTGACAGCGTTATCGCCCAAGAACGAAATGGAGCGCGACATGAGTACCTCGGTGAGGTAGTTGCCCGAAGCAAATGCCCGTGCTTCGATTCTCGTGACGGAATCAGGCACATTGAGGCGAGATACCCCATGCCCATAAAAGGCTTCTTCCCCGATAGTCGTAACCGATTTACCCAACGTCAGCGAGGTGATCGACGAGTACAAGAAGGCTCTTTTGCCAATTGTGGTCACCGAATCCGGAATAGCGATTGACGTCAGCGGCACTCCGGAGAAAGCCCCGGCCCCAATCGTCACCAACGTCGATGGAAGTGTCAGGTTAGTTAAATCTGCGGATTCGAATGCGTAGTCACCGATTGAAACAAGTGCAGGCGGCAAAGTAAGCGATGTCAGATCGGAACCGCTAAAAGCGCGGTCACCAATCGTCGTCACCGAATCAGGGATGTTAACCTGTTTCACCCCGTCATATGCGAAGGCTTCGTCACTAATTTCAGTGAGACCATCGGGTAGCACCACGGAATCGAAGACGCCGCCGTCGGAAAACGCCCCGGAGCCAATGGTTGAAACTGACGGCGGCATGACGAGGTCGCCCGACAAATCGTTGTATGCAAAAGCAAAGGCTCCGATGGTCTCTAGTGAGCTCCCGAGCTTCAGAGTGGACATGGAATTTCCATCGAAGGCCTGATTCCCAATGACCGTGACCGAATCGGGTATGACCAGCGACGCTATGCTGTTGTATTTGAATGCCGAGGCGCCAATGCTATCGACAGAGTTGCCGAGCGTGACTGACGCGAGTCGATTACCCATGAAGGCCTGTTCCCCAATGGACTTAACCGAGTTGGGAATGACAATCGAGGTCAATCTTGCGTCCCGAAAGGTTCCCCATTCGATCGTCTGCAGGCCACTACCCAAGGTCACTGAGGACAGTTGGCAATTCTTGAAGGCCTCAAACTCAATCGTGGTCACCGAGTCAGGGATGACAACAGACGTTAGACCATAGTTAAAACTAAAGGCGCGGCTACCAATCGACGTCAGACTCTTTCCGAGCGTCAGCGAGGTGACGTTGGACGACTGAAATGCCCCTTCGCCGATCGAAGTCACAGAGTTGGGAATCGTCAAGGACTGCACATTGGCGTATGTGAAGGCGTACTTACCAATCGTTTTGAGTCCGGTTCCCAGCGCCGGATTGGGAAAATTAGAATCAGCGAAAGCGTAGTCACCGATGTCGGTGACGGAGTTAGGAATGACGAGACCCTGCGCACTGGCGCCTGTGAACGCATACGCACTAATCGACGTAATCGTGTTGGGGAGCGAGAATCCGTTGAACCGCCATGATGATTCATAAAACGCAAATTTGCCAACAGTAGTGACCGGGTAGCTGACTCCCTTGATTGTGACGCGTGATCGCACAACCGCCCGTTTGCTATCGCCCGAGAAATAGGTCCAACCAGAAACCGTGGCACCAAGGCCCGGCGCTCGAGTGTCGGCCCTGTAGACAACGTTGTCGACTGTCGTCTCAACGATCGACGGAGTAGTCAGCGCCGAGGCGGAAGAGACGCCGACGGAGGTGATTCCCGCCACCGAGAGAACGGCGACGAGCAGGGTAGAAGTGAGGCTTCGAGCTGTGAGCATGAGGGAGAGTCAATCGTCACACGGACTCCGTGTCAAACGAAAAGTCGGAGAATCCCTCTCACCAGCAAAAATGATGCCACCGGCTAAAGAACTGACCCGTCGTCGAGACGGTGCCATGCGCGATCGTGATACACCAAGGGCGCGAGATTATCTGCATCTTCGGCAATCACCACGTCGAGCACCTCGCCCACAATGAGGGTGGACGCGCCCGCCTCCACCCGATGGGCAATCCGACAGCGCAGCCGCACGGCGGGCGCCTCGAAGTAGGGCTCGCCCGACTCGTACCTCGCCCACGACCAGACGTCGCCCGCGAAGCGGTCGGCACCGTGCTTCGCACAGAGTTTCGCGAGTTCGAGTTGTGGTGTGGCAATGAGGTGCACGACCAACGTGTCGGCGGCATGCAATGGCTTGGACGCGCTCGACATGTGCGACACAGAGAACACGAGCATTGGTGGCTCGGCGCTGACGGAGAACACAGAACTTGCGGTGAGGGCGACCGGGCCGGCATCCGACTCGAGGGTGATAACGGCCACGCCCGACGGGTGGTGGCGAAATGCCGCTTTGAAAAGGTCGGCCGAACAACTCATAGGGCAAGCGTACGTTACACGCGGGCGTCACGAATGACGGTCACGTCGTTCGCTCCGAACGCAGGGTTGATGCGAGTGAGTTCATCGGGCACCTGTTGTGCCCGGCCTGCAACGCTCGCGGTCATAAGGTGCGCGGTCGCATTTCGTAAGCCACGAAAAGCCGACTCGGCGCAGGCCGCCTCGGGCGACGTGGCATCGAGGCCCAGTTCTGACAGCGCATCGATGACCGATCCTGCGCAAAGAAAATCTTCCACCGCAAAATTCGAGCTCGCGGCAATCACCGCAATCGCGAGTCGTCGCTGCACATCAGTCTGATAGTCCAGCACCCAGCGGGCGGCCGCCCGACTAGTGGGCAGGTTTGCGGCGATGAGCGTGGCCCCGAGGGGGGCGGAGCTGAGCCGGTGGGGCATGTTCGAATCATTCGCAGGTAGCGCATCCACCCAGATAATGATGTCGGCGTCTGCCGCACACGAGCGCAACTCGTCTGCGCCCATGCCAAATCGCACCTGATACCCGGATTGCTCCATGGGTCAAGCGTAGGTCAGGCGTAACCTTGAACCATGACGATTGACCCGGATGCCCGACTCATCGACGTGCACGACCACGGGACTCCCTCCGTCGACCCAACCGCGTTTGTGGCCGCCGGTGTTGTGCTGGCCGGAAACGTGACGATCGCGCCCGGCGCGGGGGTCTGGTTCAACGCCGTTTTGCGCAGCGACTCCGAACCGATTGTGATTGGCGAAGGCTCAAACATTCAAGACAACTGCTCGGGTCACGTCGACATGGGCTTTCCGCTCACGGTGGGGCGCAACGTGTCGGTCGGTCACAACGCGGTGCTTCACGGTTGCACCGTCGAAGACAATGTGCTGATTGGCATGCATGCCACCGTGATGAACGGTGCCGTCATCGGCGCAGGTTCGCTCGTTGCGGCCGGAGCGCTCGTGCTTGAGGGCACGGTGATTCCGCCGAATTCGCTCGTCGCCGGCGTGCCCGCCAAGGTGCGACGCGAAACCACCGCAGACGAACGCGCCGACATCATCGAGAACGCGGTGCACTACCGCGAGCGCATATCGAATTACAGTTAGTGGCCGTTTTCGGCGAGCGCCACAACGTTCGCGAGCAGCATCGCTCGGGTCATTGGCCCGACGCCGCCCGGGTTGGGTGAGAGCCAGCCGGCGACGCCGGCGACCTCAGGATGCACATCCCCGGTCAGTCGAGATGTGCCGGAGCCTCCGTCATCGACGCGCGTGATACCCACGTCAAGCACCGCCGCCCCGGGTTTGATCCACTCGGATCGCACGAAGTGTGGGACTCCCACCGCGGCCACCACGATATCCGCGCGTGACACTTCGTCGGCCACGTTGGTGGTGCGAGAGTGCACGAGTGCCACGGTCGCATCGAGTCCCTTGCAGGTGAGCAGGAGTCCGAGCGGGCGACCGACGGTGAGCCCGCGACCGAGCACCGCGACGTGTGACCCGGGAATTACGACCTCGTTGCGAATCAAGAGTTCAACGATGCCGGCCGGCGTGCACGGCAACGGTGACGTGATGCCGCCGTCGACTCCCATGACGAGGCGGCCAAGGTTTGTCGGATGAAGCCCATCGGCGTCTTTTGTCGGATCGATGAGTTCGAGCATCTCCCGGTCATCCATGCCCGCTGGCAACGGGAGTTGCACGATATAGCCGGTCACTTCGGGGGCGGAATTGAGGTCGGCGATGGCCGCTCGCACATCCGCGGCCGTTGCGGACGCCGGAAGGTCAACTCGAATCGACTCAATGCCCACGTCGGCACAGTCGCGATGCTTGCCTCCGACATAGGAGTGCGAGCCGGGGTCATCACCAACGAGCAGCGTGCCGAGCCCCGGCACCGTGCCTCGGGCCTTGAGCGAGCGGATACGTTCGCCAAGCTCCGCCTTGACCGCGGCCGCCGCGGCAAGACCGTCGAGCGCTCGTGCGGTCACGTGGCGGTTACCAGCTCTCCAGGCCCGGGTAGAGCGGGAACTCAGCGGTGAGCTTTTCGACGCGCACTTTCAACGCGGCTACATCCGGGTTGGGCATCAGGGCATGTGCAATGACGTCGGCCACCTCGGTGAATTCAACATCACCAAAACCGCGGGAAGCGAGAGCCGGCGTGCCGATTCGCAGACCCGAGGTCACCATCGGCGGGCGAGGATCGAACGGCACGGCGTTGCGGTTGACCGTGATGTTGACATCGTGCAACACGTTTTCGGCTTGCTGACCGTCGAGCTCGGAATTGCGCAGGTCAGCAAGAATTAGGTGCACGTCAGTACCACCGGTGAGTACGTCGACGCCGGCAGCCCGCGAGTCGTCGGCGACGAGACGTTCGGCCAGAATCTGTGCTCCGCGAATCGTGCGCTTCTGACGCTCGACGAACTCTTGGGTTGCCGCAATCTTGAAGGCCACTGCCTTGGCCGCGACAACGTGCATAAGTGGTCCACCCTGCTGACCCGGGAAAACGGCCGAGTTGAGCTTTTTGCCGAGCTCTTCATCGCGGCTGAGAATCACGCCCGAGCGGGGGCCGGCCAGGGTTTTGTGCACGGTGGACGAGACAACATCGGCATACGGCACCGGACTCGGGTGAACACCCGCGGCGACCAAGCCGGAGAAGTGAGCCATGTCGACCCACAGCTTGGCGCCCACCTCGTCGGCAATCTCGCGGAACGCGGCGAAGTCGAGCTGACGTGAGTAAGCGGACCATCCGGCAATCAGCACATTGGGCTTGTGCTCAAGGGCTGCATCACGCACGCGGTTCATGTCAATCAGAAAAGTATTCGGGTCGACGCCATATGCGCTGGCGGTGTAAACCTTGCCCGAGAAGTTCAATCGCATGCCGTGCGTGAGGTGACCGCCGTGAGCGAGCTCGAGGCCAAGAATCTTGTCGCCCGGCTGCGCGATGGCGTGCAAGACGGCCGCATTGGCGGTGGCACCGGCGTGTGGCTGCACGTTGGCGTAGGCCGCGCCGAACAGGCTCTTGGCACGCGAAATGGCGAGCTCTTCGGCAATGTCGACGAATTCGCATCCGCCGTAATACCGCTTGCCGGGATACCCTTCGGCATATTTGTTGGTCAGCACCGAACCTTGCGCCTCAAGAATCGCCCGCGGAACAAAGTTCTCGCTCGCGATCATCTCGAGAAAGTCGCGCTGGCGACCGAGTTCTTGGCTCAGTACCGCCGCAATCTCGGGGTCGACCTCTTCGAGCGGGGCGTTGAAGGTTGGGTTGAGAGACACGAAAGCTTCCTTTCATACGCCGGCGGCAGACACTCAAATCCTACCAACGGGCTACGCCTAGGCTGTGATGTATGACTTCTGCATCGCACTGGGTGCTCACCTTCGTGTGCGACGACCAGCCCGGAATCGTGCACGCCGTGAGCGGCGCCGTTGTTGCCGCTGGAGGAAACATTACGGAGAGTCAGCAGTTCTCCAGTGATGACACCGGGCGCTTCTTCATGCGCCTGCAGGTGGAAACGCCAAACGGACGCGACGAGTTCGAGACAGCAGTCACGCCCGTCGTTGCGAAGTACGACATGGATCACCGCATCGACGCTGTGGGCAGACCGTTGCGCACACTCGTGCTCGCCACGACGGCTGCGCACTGCCTCAACGACCTGCTCTTTCGTCAACGCGCGGGACAGTTATCGGTCAACATTCCGCTGGTTCTGAGCAACCACACCAACCTCGCCGACTTGGCGAGGTTTTACGGTGTTCCGTTTGAATCGATGCCGGTGACGGATGCGCACAGCAAAGCAGCTTTCGAGGCACGAGTTCTGGCCGCCGTCGAAGAACACGACATCGAACTCGTCGTACTCGCGCGGTACATGCAAATTCTCTCGCCCGAGTTGTGCGCGCAGCTCGCCGGCCGAATTATCAACATTCATCACTCGTTCTTACCGGGGTTTAAGGGAGCGAACCCCTACAAGCAGGCTCACCAGCGCGGCGTCAAGCTCATCGGGGCGACCGCTCATTTTGTGACGACAGATCTGGACGAAGGGCCGATTATCGAGCAGAACGTGGTGCGCGTCGACCACACCCGCACACCCGAGCAACTGCAGGCGATTGGTCAGGACGAAGAAAGTCGCACGCTCACCCAGGCAGTTAAGTGGTTTAGTGAAGACCGAGTGCTACTCGATGGCGCGCGGACCATTATTTTTCGCTGACGTAGAGCCAATTCCCGCCTTTTTCAGACATTCCTTTTTCATAGCGTTCTCATAGGGTTGCCATAGGGTTTGTCCAAATTAGTCAGAGATCATAAAGAACATGTCCACCACTCAGCCCGCAGCAAGAGCGTCGAAGATTGTGCCGGTGACTCCGCACGGCGAGCGCATCGCGCGGCGCTACCAGCGGCGAGTTCGAGGAATGGACTTTCTCGAGTCGCTGGTCTACCTCTCGGTGGCAATTTCGATTGCTCTCTTTCTTGCCGACGGCGGTGCCGTTTACTTCATTAGCCTGACCGCGTGGGGCGATCTCGCGCGTGGCACCGGAATAGTACTCGGCCTGGTCGGCAGCGATCTGCTGCTCGTGTCGTTGCTACTGAGCGCACGCTTGCCTCTGCTCGATCGGGTCTTCGGTCACGACAAAGTCATTGCGCAGCATCGCAAACTGGGCAAGCCCGTTCTTTACCTGATCTTGGCGCACATGGTTTTCCTCCTCATCGGTTACGGGCTCGCTGAGAATCTCAACCCGGTCGCCGAAATCTTCTCGATGATCAACACGCTGCCGGACATGTTGCTTGCGTTTATTGCGATGGGTCTGATGGTGTTGGTGGTTGTCACGTCGCTCGTGATTGTGCGCCGAAAGTTGCCCTACCAGGTTTGGCACGCGGTCCATCTGCTGGCCTACGCAGCCGTGCTCGCCGCGATTCCGCATCAGTTCAGCAATGGCCAGCTCTTCGCTGACGGCAAATGGGCCCGCTGGTACTGGATCGTGCTCTACGTCGGCACGCTCGCGTCGATTGTCATCTTCCGCTTCGTCATACCCCTTGCGCGCTCGTTTCGTCACCACCTCGTCGTATCCGAAGTGCGCAAAGAAGCCAACGACGTGGTGACCATCACCATGCGCGGGCGTGACCTGGGAATGCTTCCCGCAAAGGGCGGTCAGTTCTTCAACTGGCGGTTCCTCACGCCAGGTCTGTGGCTGGAATCGCACCCGTATTCGCTGTCGGCCGCTCCCGACGGCACGCACCTTCGCATCTCGGTACGTGAATTGGGGGATGCGTCCCGCCGGCTCCTCGCTATGAAGCCCGGAACGCGCGTGTTTTTCGAAGGGCCCTACGGGCTCTTCAGCGAATCCGCACGCACGACCGAACAGGCCGTGTTCATCGGCGCCGGCATTGGTGTGACTCCCTTGCGCGCCATGCTGGAAGATCCTCACATCGGACAGCGTCAGGCAACCGTAATACTTCGGGGCTCAACCGAAGAAGAGGTGTATCTCTGGAGCGAGACATACGACCTGTGTGTCGCCAAAGAAGCGTGGCTCCGGGTATTGGTGGGCTCTCGGCCGCACGGCGTGCAGACCTGGCTTTCTGCCGAGGCCTATAACCAAGGTGAACGACTGACCACGCTTGCCCCCAACATCGTCAACTCCGACGTCTTCATCTGTGGCCCGACGCCGTGGACGGAACTCGTCATTCGGGATGCCCGCCGAGCCGGAGTACCCGAGCACCGCATCCATGCTGAAAGGTTTGATTTCTAATGAGAGCACGAAGTGCATTTTTTGCCGGCGCAGGTTCGGTGGCCATTTTGGCCGTCGGCTGGCAGGCCGGACTGGGCGCGCTCAGTAGCGCGATTCCGACGAGTCAAGCTGTCGCGTCCGGAACATCGGGCACGGGCACGTCAAACGCCAACTCCACGACAAGCGGCTCGACCGCAAAGCCCAGTTCGGCACCGAGCTCGGCACCCAGCGCGTCGGCCGAGCCAGCGCCCGCACCTGCTCCCGTTACGCCGACCGTCGCAGACGGCACCTACGACGGTGCTGTTGTCAACACGCGCTACGGCACAGTCCAAGTGCAGGCCGTGATCGCGGGTGGACAGATTGTCGATGTCATCGCAGTCAAACTCACCGACGCTGACCGCAAGTCCGAAGCAATTAGCGCGCAGGTCGCACCGATGGTGCACGACGAAGTACTGGCGGCACAGTCAGCTCATGTTGCGAACATCTCGGGCGGAACCTACACGACACAGGGTTACCTTCAGTCGTTGCAGTCCGCACTCGATGCGGCCGGTTTCACCGGCTAAGTCTCGGAACGAGACCTCGGTGAAATCGTCGGCCACGAACGGCGCATGATGAGTACCCACACCTTTACCACCATGGGCACCGTGGTGAGCATCCGGCTCGCCCACACGAGCGATACCGACCCCCGTGGTCACGAGGTCGTCAACGCTATTGAGGCTGCGTTCGAAAACTACAACGGTCGCTTCAGCCTCTACCTCGACCACAGTGAGATTTCGCTCATTGCCAGCGGAGAACTGACTCTGGCCGCGGCATCGACCGAGATGCGCGAGGCCTACGCGCGTGCACTCGAATGGCGCACTCGCACACACGGTGATTTCACGCCGCACCGTCCGGACGGCGTGCTCGATCTCAACGGAACAATCAAAGCCGAGGCCATCGCGGCGGCCGCTAACGTTGTGCGCGCGCACGGCTTTGTCGATTTCTCACTGAACTGCGGGGGTGACGTGCTCGTCAGCGGATCGCCTGAATCAGGAAAATGGATTACCGGCATCGTCGACCCCGGAGTCAACAACACGATGCTGAGTGCCGTGGCTCACACAGACGGCTGGTGTGCCGTGGCCACGTCGAGCACCACAGAGCGCGGCGAACACATCTGGTCGCGCCCCGAAACCGCGCACGAGGCAATTTTTCGCCAAGTCACTGTTGTCGCATCCGACATCGTCACGGCAGACGTCTGGGCAACCGCCATCATGGCGGGTGGACAACGCGCGCTCGATGTGGCCGTGGCGACCGACACACTCGCTGTCCTCGCGGTCACGCGAGACGGCGGCCTCGTTGGAAACGAAAACTTCCGAGCGCTTGTAGCTCGGTGAGAATCCACAAACCCAATCTTTTACAAACCCGTTACTTGTGCGTCGCCAGGTGTGGATACCGTAGCGACATGGGAACACTTCACGTTGTCGAGCTCTCCGGGACAAATGCCGTGGCCGTAAATGGCCTTTCGCTCAAACCAGGACAAGAGCAATTCATCGCGCCACCCTCCTACTCGTTGGCGGAAGGTCTGACATCATCCGAACATTTCTGGTCCCGCGTCATCGTTCTTGACGATCAGGTCGTCGGCTACGTGCGCGCGCATTTTGACGATGCGGCTACCCAACCAGAATTTGTGAGCTGCCTCTGGCGCATCAACGTGGATGCTGCGCATCAAGGTCAGGGCGTCGGTGAGTTTGCCGTGCGCACGACCGCCGACGAGGCGGCAACGCGCGGCTACGGGTCGCTCACTGTTCTCTGGGAACCGGGCGATCAGGGTCCAGGCGGATTCTTTGAACGTCAAGGATTCGTTCCATCAGGATTCACCCAGTACGGAGAAGTCATGGGTGTGCTCTCACTCGAGTAAGAGCACCATCTCCTGAAATTCAAACCAAACGGCTCTTGCGAACGGTCTCTAGCGAACGCGCACGCTCAAACAGGTAACGCAACCCTCAAGCTTCTCAAACTCGCCAATCTCAACCGTGATCACCCGATAGCCGAGCGACCGAATCAATTCCGCGGACTTGGGCGCCGAGGCCGACATGAGCAGGGTGTCTGGCTCGAGTACAACCACGGCCACTCCCTCGAGTTCGGGCACCGCGAGGAAACGCGGGAAAACGCCCTCGGCATCCACCAATTTGGGGTGTCCGATGATGGTTCCGTCAGGCAAAGCCGTCACGGCCGACTTCAAGTGAAGCGCCTTCGAAACCGGCACCGCGACGACCGTATACTCGAGCCGGGCCGCGATTGCCCGAAATTGACGGATGCCCTCACCATTAGTGCGCCCCCCGGAACCCACGTAGATGGTGCGCTCAACCTTCAGTACATCCCCGCCGTCAAGCGTTCCCGGCTCAACAATTCGTTCGAGCGGAAGACCGAGTCCACGCACGGCTTCTTCGGTGCCAAAAATCTCAGCCTTACGAGTGACCGCGCCCGGGTTCGTGATGACCGCAAGACCATCGAGCATCACGACGGTGTCTTCGACAAAAACGGAGTCGGCAAGCTCGTCTCGCGGCGCGACCTCGACAACGTTCCAGCCGTTCGACGCGAGTGCGGCAACGTAGTCATCCCATTGGCTGTTGGCGAGGTCAAGGTCGATTTTTTTGCGCTTGATGTGAGTGACAATTCCGTCGGCGAGAGAGGCCGCCGGTGCACGAACCAACGCGATGCGTCGACGCGGACGAGACAGTCGGGCCGCAAACACTCGTCGGTACACCCACGTTCCGGCGGTGACGGAGGTGACGGTCGTTGCGACGATGTAGACGAGATTGAAGCCCACGAACGAGGCAAAAATCTGTTGCCATACAGACGCGTCGAACGCGCCTCCCTGGGATGTGACCGTCAAGATTGCTCCAATAAATGCCGACACGACTCCGGCACCCAGACCCACCAGCCACGACCAACGTCGGCGTGAAAACCAGCCCAGCAATCCCGCAATGACCGTTAAGAGCAGCAAAAATGCGACGGACGGCAAAAAATAAGAGGTCGCGGAAACGACAACGGAAAAATCGAATCCATTGCCGATAAAGAAGGCCAAACCGTTGACGTCAATCGTGATGAAAGTCACAACAAAAGCCGCAACGACAGCAGCTAACAGGCGGCGAAGTACAGGAGTCATCTCGTTCTTTTCATTTCTTTTGTCGGAAAGCAGCGACTGGAGTTGACACCAGTCGGGTCAGTGAAAGAAGTGGCGTTCACCGGTGAAATACATGGTGACGCCCGCCTCTTGCGCGGCGGCAACCACTTCATCATCTCGCACCGAACCACCTGGCTGAACGACGGCGCGCACCCCGGCCTTAATCAGCACCTCGAGTCCGTCGGCAAACGGGAAGAAAGCGTCCGAGGCCGCCACCGAACCTGCGGCCCGCGCGCCAGCGCGAGACACCGCCAGGTGGCAGCTATCAACGCGATTAACCTGCCCCATGCCAACACCAACGGACGCGCCATTGTGGGCGAGCAAAATAGCGTTTGACTTGACCGAACGGCATGCCTTCCAGGCAAACTCAAGATCGGTCAACGTTTCGACGTCGGCCGCCTCACCCGAAACAAGTTGCCACGACGCCGTAAGCGCGCCAACCGCGGCCGTGGAATCGAACAGGTCGGCATCCTGAACCAAGAATCCACCGGAAATCTGTCGAACCTCTGCAACGGCACGGCCAAAGTCTGGCGGCAACTGCAGCAGGCGCAGGTTCTTCTTTTGGCGGAGCAGCGCGAGTGCCTCCGGCTCAAAGTCGGGGGCGACGAGAACCTCGGTGAAAACTTCAGAAACCTGCTCGGCCATCTTGAGTGTCACCGTGCGATTCGCCGCGATAACGCCGCCAAACGCCGAGACGGGATCACACTCATGGGCGAGGCGATGGGCCGAGGCAATCTGATCGACTGCCTTGTCACGTCCGGCCGCGATTCCACAAGGATTGGCGTGCTTGACGATGGCGACAGCTGGGTTGATGAAGTCGTAGGCGGCGCGAACGGCGGCATCCGCATCCACGTAATTGTTGAACGACATCTCCTTGCCACCGAGCTGTTGCGCTTGCGCGATGCCGTGGCCACCCTGCTCGGTGTAGAGCGCAGCTTCTTGGTGCGAATTTTCGCCGTAGCGCAGAATCGATTCACGAGTGGCCGCCATCGTGAATGCGGGAGGAAATTTCTCGTCACGAGCGAACCATGCCGATACTGCCGAATCGTAGGCCGCCGTATGAGCAAACGCCGACGCCGCCAGTACTTTGCGCTGTGCGAGGGTCGTTCCTCCGTCTCGAACTGCCGTGATGACCTCGGGATATCGATCTGGATCCACCACAATTGCCACGTTGGCGTGATTCTTTGCGGATGCTCGCACGAGCGCGGGTCCGCCAATGTCAATCTGCTCGATCACATCCGCCTCCGGCGCCCCCGACACAACGGTTTCTCGAAATGGGTACAGGTTCACAACGACGAGCTCAAAGGGCTGGATCTCGAGATCTCGCAACTGCTGCTCGTGCGACTCAAGCCTCAGGTCTGCCAAAATTCCAGCGTGAACGCCAGGGTGCAGGGTCTTCACGCGACCATCAAGTGATTCAGGGAAACCCGTGACCTCGCTGACGTCGACAACCGTGATGCCGGCATCACGAATCGTGGACGCGGTCGAACCCGTCGACACAATCTCAACACCGGCCTGAGCGAGTGCGCGAGCCAAGTCCAGCAGGCTCGTCTTGTCACTCACCGAAATGAGTGCACGCCGCACGGCCACCACATCGCGCGAGTGGTACAGGGACGGATCGTGACGGGGTCCGCTCATTGAGTGACTAGCTCCTTCAGATTGATGTGACCGCGGGCAATTGAGCCCACGGTTTCGACAAGCAGCGGGCGTTCAACTTGCTTAATCTTCTCG
>JBMOEY010000026.1:0-18154 GCA_049314515.1 Microbacteriaceae bacterium | reverse complement strand
ACTCTTGCGTACTCTCGTGATTCGGGATAGTCCGCGCGCAGTTGTGACACTGGAAGTCGCGCGAGCATCGCGCGTCCGCTTGCGGTCTTGGTGGCCGGCAAGCGCACGCCCACATTCGTGACCAAGCTAGGACGATTCCGCGCCCGCTCCTCGACTAAATAGAGCACTTCCGTTCCATGAAGCACCGCCATGTGTCCACTTTCGCCTACCTGATCGACGAGCTTGGCGATGAGCGGGGCACCTAACCGAGACAAGGGCTGCTGACGCGTATAACTCGATGCGAGTGCGTAGGCATTCGGGCCGAGGCCAAAGCGTTTTTCTTCCGGAACATGTGTCACGTATCCCCGCTCGCACATTACGGTGAGCAACTGGTACGCGGACGAGCGCGGAAGATTGAGGGCCGTTGCGACCATTTGGGCCGGCACGGGTCCGCGCTGTGCGCTGAGAAAGTCAAGGATGCGCAATGTATTGTCCGCAGCAGGCACCCGTGTCATGCGACTCCCCTTGTCTGACATGTCAGACACTAGTCGAATTCGAGGAGTCACGCCAAGCCACACGCACGAGTGGAATGGTCATCATGTACGAAGTTGTCGTTGGGGCTGGTCCGCTGTCAATCGAAGACGTTGTGGGCGTCGCTCGCAACAACATGAGGGTCGCTTTAGACCCCCGTGCACTTGTCGAAGTTGCCGCGAGTCGGGCCATCATCGATGGGCTCGCCTCGGACCCGCATCCGCACTATGGAATCTCCACCGGATTCGGCGCACTCGCGACGACGTTCATTGAACGCGACCGCCGAGCCCAACTCCAGTTATCGCTCGTGCGCTCGCACGCGGCCGGTGTTGGTGATGAAGTCGAACGAGAAGTGATTCGCAGTCTGATGTTATTGCGATTGAGCACGCTGATGACCGGTCGTACTGGTGTGCGCCCGGTGGTGTGTGAAACCTATGCGGCCGTTCTCAACGCTGGCATCACGCCCATCGTGCGCGCTTACGGGTCCCTCGGTTGCTCAGGCGATCTCGCTCCACTTGCCCACTGCGCGTTGGTTCTTCTGGGCGAGGGCGAAGTTCGCACCGCGTCGGGAACTCAGGTTTCGGCGGCCGAGGCCCTCGCCGACGCACACATCGCGCCACTTGATCTACAAGAGAAAGAAGGGCTGGCGCTGATCAATGGCACCGACGGGATGCTGGGACATCTCTGCCTCGCGATTGCAGACCTCAGGGTGCTTCTGACAACGGCGGACATTGTGGCTGCTATGAGCGTCGAAGGACTAATGGGAACGGATCGGGTTTTCGCCGCCGACCTGCAGAGGCTTCGGCCTCATGTCGGGCAGGCAGTGTCGGCTTCGAACATGGCCAGCGTGCTTGCGGGATCACCCATCGTCGGTTCACACGCAGGCCCGGAAGACGGGCGCGTTCAAGACGCATATTCGCTGCGCTGCGCTCCGCAGGTGACCGGTGGCGCCCGTGACACGGTGATGCACGCACAACACGTCGCCGAAATCGAACTGGCGAGCGCTATCGACAACCCGGTGCTCACGCATGACGGTCGTGTTGAATCGAACGGAAATTTTCACGGCGCGCCACTGGCCTACGTGCTGGATTTTCTCGCAATCGTGTCAGCGGACGTCGCGTCCATGAGTGAACGGCGCACAGATCGCTTCTTGGACGCCTCGCGTAATCAGGGTCTGCCTCCGTTCCTGGCACACGAAGCCGGCGTTGACTCCGGGCTCATGATTGCGCAGTACACGTCGGCGGCATTGGTGAGTGAAATGAAACGGCTCGCGGCACCGGCATCCGTCGATTCCATTCCGTCTTCGGCAATGCAGGAAGACCACGTCTCAATGGGGTGGCATGCCGCGAGAAAGTTGCGATTGAGCGTGGATGCGCTCGCTCGGGTGCTCGCAATCGAACTGGTGACGGCCGCTCGAGGGGTTGAGTTGCGCGCGCCACTGCGGCCTTGCCTTACGAGTGACGCTCTCATCTCCCTGCTTCGTGAGTCCGGTGTCGGCGGCCCTGGACCAGACCGCTACCTAGGCCCTGAACTCGCGGTTGCCGCCGAATTGGTGTCTTCGGGCGCTGTGAAGAACTGTGCGACCAGCGTGTTGCCGACCCTGATCTAGCTGACTACGCGGTCGTTCGATGCGGAGCGGCTCCGTTGAGATGAGTTCCGTGGATGAACCAGATACCTTCGACGGGTACGTCACCAATGTTGCGGAACACATGCGGGATCGAGCAATCGAATCCAATGGATTCTCCGGATCTCAACACAAACACTTCGTTGCCGATGGTGACTTCAAATTCACCGGAAAGCACGTAGCCGTACTCGTATCCGTCGTGAACGACAGTCTCGCCACCTTCGGTTGAGGTGGAGCCAGGTTCATAGACCAACTTCATGAAGTTGCAGGACGTTTCCGGTGTTGCAGCGAGACGTTCCCAGTGCACACCGTGTGCGACCGCAATTTGAGCTCGGTGTGAGGGATGGATGAGCGAAATTCGGTTTGTATACGCACTGTTGTTCCAGATACGCGCGGGATCTTTTTCTTGTCCATCACCTACTTCCATGACGGGTACCTCCGGCACAGTGTCGCTACTCGCCGCATCGTCGAATAATTCGTCGATTTTCACGCCCAGAATGCTGGCAAACGAAAAGAGGGTCGCCACCGATGGTTGGGACTTGCCGTTCTCAATCTGACTGAGGAACGAGGGAGACACGTCGGCTTCGCGGGCCATTTCACGCAACGACATACCCGCGGCAACACGACGCTCTTTCAGCCGTGTTCCAATGTCATGCAACACTTGGGATCCCCCGCCGTTTCCCCCGCCTCATCGCGAATATTCGAGATTGTGCGGGCTAATGTCCAATTGAATGCTTCGAACCTGCTGCCGGTCACGACGATGCGACACGGTGTGCATAAATACTACTGAACAGCGTGCGCGCGAGTGTTCACATTTAGCGAACAACCTCGTAGGCTTGAGGCGCGGTCATCGACGACCGCACTTGTGAAGAAAGCGAGGCCTTGCGGCAAAATGTCACTCACTCTTGACGCTGTACACCACACAGCCATCATCGTAAAAAATCTCGACAAGTCGATCTACTTCTATCACGACGTTCTCGGGTTGCCATTTTCGAATGAGCCCAGCCCGTGGTTCGAAGGAGAAGGCCTGTCGAAAGGCGTCAACGTTCCGAACGCAAAGCTCCGTCAGGTTTCGCTATGGGTCGGAAAGAATTCCACGCTGGAACTAATCGAGTATGCGAATCGCCCGGCGAACAACGACACACCCATCCAGCAGAACTACCTCGGTGCGATGCACATGGCATTCCAGGTGCCGGACATCAACGCCGCCGTCGAAGAGCTCCGCTCGAAGGGCGTGGAGTTCTACTCGGAACCCAACGTTGTCGACGAGGGAGTCCTCGCCGGCTGGCGCTGGGTCTACTTCCACGACCCCGATGGCATCCCATTGGAGCTCGTCGAGGTCGCGTACTACAACGAGGCAGAGCGCAAGGTTGGTATCGCGGACTACCTCGCGAACCGGCCGAAGCTCGCTGACCTGTAATCAGCCACGGGCGAAAAACCCACTCGTATCCAATGCAAAGACCCGGCTCAGTGGGAGCCGGGTCTTTGCATATTCAACACAAGGAGGAGACGTTCTTTAGTTGACTTTGGTCAGCACTTTCATTTGGTTGCCGTTCGGGTCGATGAGCACATCAAAACCCTTCGTGACCACGTCGTCAAGTTCGATAACCGAACTGACAACTTTTTCAATTGGGTACCGACCGGAGGCCGCCATGCGAATGATGCGCGGCCAGTCCGTGATGAGGTAGCACCAGTTACCGACGATGGAGAGGTCCTTCTCCGACAGCTTCATGGCATCGATGGTGGCGGGTTTTGTGTGCAGACCAGTCTGGGCAATCTTGCCGGAGCGCTTCGTGTATTCGATACCGGCCTGAAGACCCGGCGTACTTCCCGAGCACTCGATCGTGCGGTCGAAGCCCTTGCCATGGGTGATGTCTTTCATCAGTTCGTCGAATCCCGCATCCATCGGATTCACGACACGACCCAAACCGAAAGTTGCCGCAAAGGCTGCGCGCTCGGGATTCGGGTCAGAGACCACAACCTCAGAGGCGCCGAGAGCACTGGCGTAGAGGGCGGACAGCATGCCAATCGGGCCTGCTCCCGTCACGAGAACAATGTCACCGCCGGCGATACCCACGCGGTCCACACCGTAGGCAGCCACGCATGCCGGTTCCACCACGGCACCTTGGATGTCCGTGACCTCATCAGGCAAAACAGCGACCTGGTACTCCTTGAGCACCGCGAGTTCACCCAGCCCACCGGTCTCAGCACTGAGTCCCGTGCACGCGAAGCGTCGGCACAGGTGCCCCCGCCCAGTGCGACACTCATCGCACCGACCGCACACAATGGCCGGCATGATTGCCACTCGATCGCCCACTTTGACGTTTTGCACGGCCGAGCCGATTTCTACGACTCGAGCCGAGAATTCATGACCGAAAGTTTGCGGCAACGTCACACCCGTCAGAGGGTGAGGAGACGTCGGCGTGACGATGGGTCCAACGACATATTCATGTAAATCGGTTCCGCAGATTCCGCAGTAGAGGGGCTCAACGAGAACCTCATCGTCAAATTTGATACGGGGGTTTTCTACCTCTTCAATACGGATGTCTTTTTCACCGTAGTAGCGTGCGGCTTTCATGCGAGGCCCTTCCTTTTCTGACGGTTACGAGCAACCGAGTAGACAATGGCTGCAACCAGGATGAGCAATCCCTGAAAGACGTAAGTCCACATGTCGGTGAGCCCCAAGAACACGATGGCGTTCATCACTTGGATGAGTAGAACAGCACCCAGAACGGTTCCCACGAAGCTGCCGCGGCCACCCAGCAAACTCGTTCCACCGAGAACCACCGCGGTGATGCTCGACAAGGTGTAGTTGACGCCCTGCTTGGGGTCACCCACGCCGAGTTGGGCAAGCAAGTAAATCGCGCCCGTGAACGCAAAGAATGACGACCAGACGTAGGCCATGATCATTGTGCGGTTTACGTTGATACCAATTCGGCGAGCCGATTCTTCGTCCGACCCGGTTGCTCGAAGGTTCCAGCCCCAGCGGCGGTTACGCAATGCCCACTCCAATACCACGGCGATGGCAGCGAGCACGAGGAATGCGACCGGGATTGGCCCCACCTTCGTCGTAATGAGTCCGGACACGTCAGCGCTGATGTACCCGTCGGGGGCATCCCGCAGCAAAAAGCTAAAGCCTTGCAGTGCGATGTACATGGTCAGAGTCGCGGCGATGGCCGTGAACTTGAGATATCTGATCATGGATCCGTTGAGCAGACCCACGAGCAGAGCAACGACCAACATCAGACCAAGCCCCGTGAGAATTGACCCGAGCGGACTTCCGTCGTTGATGAAGAAGGACGCGATGACCACGAGGAGACCAGCAAGTGGACCTACGGACAGGTCGATGCCGCCGATAAGTAGCGCAATTGTTTGGCCAATTGCGATCAAACCCAGTGCCGTCGCGAGTCCGAGAATGGAATTGATGTTGAATTCGTTCAAATACTTCGCGTTTTGACTGAGGATAAATCCGCCAAGTATCACCATGAGGACCACGAGAAGAGCGGACGGTGCGTAATCTCCGCTCAAGAATCTTCCGAAATTCGTGATATTGCGCGCGCCATAGGAACCATCTGTGACAGACACGGATTGCGTGGTGGCTGTCACGGCCGACTTGATCATGCGAGCTTCCGTGAGGTCTTTGCCCCGAAGGCTGTCGACAACGTGGCCGCGAGACATCACGATGACCTGGTCGCAGAGACCCTCGAGCTCTTTCGCGTCGGACGAGTTGACGATGACGGGAACACCGGATTCAGAAATCTCCCGCAGTAGTCGGTAGATTTCGGCACGCGCACCGACATCGACGCCCTGCGTGGGTTCATCCGCAACCACGATGAGCGGGTCGCTCAGCAACGCTCGTGCCATCACAACTTTTTGTTGGTTACCACCCGAGAGGGAAGACACATTCGCGTCAGCCGACGGCGCCTTGACCGCAAGTTCGTTGAGCGTCGCGAGAACACTCTTGTTCTCCTTCTTCGCACTAATGAGCTTGATGTTTGTGAACTTTCGCAGGGCCAGAATGGCAGCGTTTTCGCGCACGCTGAGGGTCATCGCAAGACCTTCGTGCAGACGGTCCGCGGGGAGATAGGCAGAGCGGTTGAGAAGCTCGCGAGAGGAGAGGGGTGAACCAGCCACCTCGACCGTGCCAGAAAAACTTTCCAGACCAGCCAATGTCTTCATGAAGTCAGACTGACCATTGCCCACAACCCCTGAAACGCCCAAGATTTCGCCACGCTTGGACTCCACGGTCACATTGGTGAAGCCCTTTCCACTGAACCCGGTCAGGCGGAGGTTGACCTCTCCCGGCTTCGCTGACTTGGCAGGGAAAGTGTGCTCGAGCTCGCGGCCGATGATCATCGTCAGCAAGTCCTCATCCGAGATCTTGTTGACTTCGGAAACTCCACGCATCTTGCCGTCACGAAGAACCGTCACGCGATCGGCCATCTCGCGCACTTCGGCCAAACGATGTGTGATGTACACGACGGCAACCCCGTTGGCAACCTCTGCGCGTACCCGCGAGAAAAGCAGGTCGACCGCTTCTTTGCCGAGTGGCGCGGTGGGTTCATCCAAAATCATGAGCCGTGGCTTGAGCGCGAAGGCCTTTGCGATTTCCAGCAAATGCGTCTGCGCCACGGAGAGGTCTTCCACTCGATCGCGCAGATCCACGTCGAGGCCCACTGTGGCCAACAAGTCCGCAGCGATTTTCTTTGCGTCTTTGGCAGGGGTAAAGAACTTGTCGGGAAGCGCGGCTCGAAGGTTGTCCTCGACGCTCAAGTCCGGCAGCACAGCGGGGTGCTGATGAACGATGGCAATTCCGAGTTTGGCGGCGAGCTGAGGTGTCAGCGTCGAGACGGCCTGTCCTTCGAAAACAATCGAACCAGCGTCAGGCTGATAGGTACCCGTCGCCACATTCATGAGAGTCGACTTACCGGCACCGTTTTCGCCGAGCAAGGCATGCACCTCGCCGGGACGTACTTCAAAATCAACGTCGGTCAAGGCGGCGACGCCCGCAAAACGTTTGGTAATTCCGGTGAGACTCAGGGTGGCCGTTGAGGCAGTCGACTTAGCCAAAAGATGCTCCGTTATTCGGTCGGGGCCAGCTGGGCCCCAAGTCCATCGAGAAAGTTTAGGGAGTTGGGCTGGTCGCCCCTAGGAAGAACGACCAGCCCAACCGGTGTAGCTAGGTGTTACTTGTTGATGAGAGCTGCCTGCTTGTCAGCCGAAAGGCCAGACGAGAGGTAGATCGCACCCGGCAGGTCCTTGCGGCACTGCACTGGGCTCGGGTCTCCCGAGACGGAGTTCTCGAAGACCGGAGCCTTGAACTGCGTCGACGAGGGAACCACGCCACCCGTTGCGGTCGCAATCGCGTACTGAACTGCGAGACGCACGTTGTCGGTACCGGTTGCAACCGTGAACAGCTTGAAGTTCGGGTTGGCAGCCTGGTTGTCTTCCCAGAAGCAACCGAGGACGTTTCCGTCAGAGGTTACGAGCGTGGGGATCGACTTGCCAGCCTTGGTGAACTCCGGAAGAGCGCCAACGAGCGACGGGCCGAAGTCCGACACGATGACGTCAATCTGGGGGTACTTGGCGATAGCTGCCGTCAGCACTTCCTGGGTCTTTGCAGGGTCCCAGTTGGTAACTTCGAACGGCTGCTCACCAATGAATTCGTACTTGGCGTCAGTGAGAACGTTGGAGAGACCGGTCTTCTCGTCTTCACCCTGGCTGTTACCAGCAGGGCCCGAGAGGAACAGAATCTTGGCGCCATCAGGGAACTGCTCCTTGATGAAGTTACCCCAGTTCTCGCCGTCGGTGACGAAGTCAGCGCTCACCCATGCGGTGTAGTCGACGCCGTCTTTTCCACCCGGGTTAACACGGTAAGGAACCGTGACAACACCAGCGTCGAACGCCTTCTTCAGGGTCGGCAGCATGGCCTCACCAGCGTCAGGGAACACAACGATGGCGTTGACGCCCTTGGCGACCATACCCTCGATGTCCGAGATCGACTTCTGAACGTCGCCCTGACCATCTGCGTAGAGGTACTCGGTGACGCTCGGGCACTTGGCAACCTCTTCAGCACCAGCGTTGGTGGTGACGAGACGCCAGCTGTTGCCGCCGTAGCCGTCGAGGAGACCAAGCGAGATCTCCTTGGGGCCACACCAGTCAGGAGCGCCAGCGACGGAGCCGCCGGTGCTGCTGTCGGTAGCCGCGCCACTACAACCCGCGAGGGCCATGGAGGCAGCGACCAGCGTAAGGGCGAGCGCGATGCTCTTCTTACTGCGGATCATGTGATTTTCCTTTCCACTCTGAACAACACCAGGGTTGTCCACTTTCGACGACCTCGCCGAAATCTTGTCGTCAGGCAGCGGAGGCTGCCTTCGGCTTCCCTGCGACGAGGGAAGAAATTGATGTGCGCACGGAGCGCCAATTCACGGTGTATATCGCCACACCGATGGCCAAAGCTGCCGCCTGAACAATTGTTTGCACGGCGTAAGGTACTCCCAGCGAAATAACAAACTGATCGAGTTGCTTTAAGAACAGGGCCGCGACAAAGGTCGCAACCGGGTATCCACGTCCGCCGAGGAGCGACGTGCCACCGAGGACCACGACGGCTACCGAGGGAAGCAAGTAGGCGTTACCCATGTATGCCGTGGGTTGCGTGGTGATTCCCGCGATGAGGAATCCTGCGAGCCAATAGAGAATCTGAGCCCATACATACGAAAGGCCATCATGAGTTCGCACGCGCAAGCCCATCGCGAGGCCAGCGCGGGGGTTCGCACCCACCATTTCAAATCGGCGACCGGCGACAGTCCGCTTGCTCACGACGACGACGATGATCAAGACCACAATTGCGGCATACATGGAGTTCGGGATTCCGAACGTCTCGCCACCGGCAAGCTCTTGAAGAAGCATCGTGGAAATCTGTGGGATTCCACCCGACACCATCAAGACGGCCCCGAACAGCAGTGCATTCGTTCCCAGCGTGGCAATGATGGCGTTGAGTTTGAGGAATCCGATGAGGAACGCGTTGAGTAGCCCCGCACCGATCGCGTAGGCAAGGCCGTAAACAATAGCCAGCGGGATTCCGTCGTCGTGTCCGTTAGGTACCTGGCTCGAGACCACGATGGCAAGTGAAACGGCTCCGGCAACCGACAGGTCGATACCGCCCTGTTGCACGACAAGCATTTGGCCCAAACCAATGATGGCGAGAATCGCCGAGAATTGAAGCCAACTGGAGACCACATTTACCGACACCGAGCTTGGCGCGAGGATCGCACTCAAGGCAAAGAGCACGACCAGCGAGATCGCCATCGTGATTAATCCTTTAGACAATCGGAAGCGGCTCGCCTTGAGAACACGGGTTCCGGTTTCGGTCTGAGTCATTTCGATTCTCCGTTGATTCGAAAAATGTTCGCGGAGTGTCTTTTTGCGAACACGTTGTTTAGTAAGAGCATACAGATGGTTAGTAAAAGTGCACAGGTGTTGAGTAACGATTCGATATCGCCGGCCCACTGTTCACCTAGGTGGTCAGACTGTGCTCCTCTGCCGCCGAAGAGGCAGAAGCTCCCTCACCGATGCCACGCGCATCGACGATGATTTTGCCGGTCGCCTGGCCCGTGGCAAGACGACCAAAAGCGCCATCGACAACATCGGACAGTGGCACCGTCGTGTCGACCAGCAGGTGGGCCAAGGGACGTTTGGCGAGTAGCTCAAGGGCATCCGGCATGTCATCGGCACAAACGTGGGCAACCGTGGTGACGGTGTTGACTTCGCGCAATACGATGGCCGAAAGTACCAGCGGTTGAGGAGTCTTGTTCAATCCCACCAAGACAACCGTGCCACCCTCGACGGCCAACGCGTATGCTCTTTCGGCCGCGCCCGTGACACCCGCGGTTTCGAACACGACGTCAATGCCCTGCGGAAACGCAGCACGAATGGAGTGCGGCGTTTCATCCATGCTCAGCAAGTGAGTCGACGTCGCACCGAGTTCGCGCGCGAGAGCGAGCCGAGCCGGGTCCACATCCATGGCAATCACGTCACCATCGTGACCGCGCAGTGCCGCGCATATGAACGCACCGATGGCCCCGAGGCCAACGAGGGCGATTGACTGTCCCGGCTGAACGTGCGCGCGTCGCACGGTGTGGATGCCCACCGCGAGGGGTTGCGCGAGGACCGCATCCTCATCAGACAGCCCGTCGGGGATGGGAATGCAAATATCTGCCGGAGCGACCACAAATTCCGCGAGTCCTCCGTTCACGCTCAACCCCAGCGTGTAGTACTTGCGGCAAAGGTTCGTACGTCCGGCAGCACACTGATCACACGCACCGCAGGCCACGCCCGCGCCGCAGGCCACACGCAGTCCCATCAAGTGGGTCGCGTTTGCTCCCGTCTCGACCACGGTTCCGATGAACTCGTGTCCGAGAACGGTCGGCCCGACGTGACCGCTGTTGGGGTGCGGGGTGTGCAAGGGAACCATCATCGGCCCCTTGGTGTATTCGGTGACATCAGTGCCACACAAACCGTTGAGTGTGACGGCGATTTTGACCTCATCGCATCCGACATCGGGAACCGGAACACGCTCAATGCGCATGTCCCCGGGCTCATGGAGCACGGCGGCAAACATGGTGTCGCTCATCGTTAGCTCGCGTTCGAGGTGACGTGCACCTTGATCTGCGACTTGTCATTCATGACCGCGTCGTAGGCCGCGGGCGCATCAGTCAGGTCAAAGGTCGACGTCACCAGCTTCGACAGGTCGAGGCCCGTGCGAGCAAGGAAGCGAATGGTCTCCGGCCACACTCCTGGCGAACCGATGATGCCACGCACCTGCAGTTCCTTCGACTGGATGAGTCCGAGTTTTGCCTCGGCCGAGCGGCCAACATCGATGCCAATGTTGACTAAGCGTGCCTGAAAACCGGCCACCTCGAGTGTGGTTGCCATTGCTTCGGGACGACCACTGGCCTCAAAGACCACCGTCGCGCCCCCGTTGGTCGCATCCAGGGCTGCCGCGACGAAGTCCGGCTTCGTGGGGTCAAGCACCAGCTCGGCACCGAGTTCCATCGCTACTTTGCCCCGGGACTCCGACGGTTCGGCAATGATGACCCGCACACCCTTGGCAGCGGAAGCGGCGACAACACCCAGCCCAATTGGCCCGGCGCCGAAGACGATTGCCGTGTCGGAGGCATCGAGATTGTCCGCACGAACGGTCGCGTAATAGCCACAACTAAAGGGCTCGACCAGTGCTCCCGACTTCCAGGACACGTTTTCGGGGAGTTTGTGAAGCCATCCCTCCTTGGCGATGAAGAACTCGGCCATCGCCCCACTGATGCTGAAGCCGAAGTGCTCCACACCGATGACACATTCGCCGACCACGCGGTCGCCGGCCTTGAGCTTGGTGACTTTCTTGCCCACCTCAATGACTTCTGCCGACCACTCGTGTCCGGGAATGATGGGGTACTCGAAGGGAATGATGTAACGCCCTGCCAGAAGGTCGATGTCGGAGTGACAGATGCCAACCGAGCGTGCGGCAAGGAGCACCTCGTCTTCACCGATGCTCGGTGTCGCGATGTCATTGAGTGACATCACGTCGGGGGACATGAATTGCAGTGCCTTCATTAGAGGAGGACCTTTCCGCCGTCGATCATGATTGTTTGTCCAGTGAGATAGTCAGAGTCGTGTGAAGCAAGATACAGCGCAGTGCCGACGAGCTCCTCAGGCTGCGCCGGGTGACCGATAATGATGTCCGCCGAGAAGGAATCGATGGATTCTTTGGGCTTGGATGTGGCGCCCATCTCCATCAGATCCTTGTCAAGCGTGTCCCACAGGGGCGTGACGACGACGCCTGGGGAAAAGGAATTGCAGGTGATTCCGTGCTTTGCCAGCTCACGAGCAGTTGCCTGAGTAATTGCATTGACGGCGAACTTGCTCGCGCTGTACGGCGTGAAGTCGGGATAACCCTGACGACCCGCAACCGAAGCCGTATTCACAATCTTGCCGTGGCCCTGCGGAATCATGAACTTCGCTGCTTCCTGAGTACACATGAGAACAGCCCAGCTATTGACGCGCAGAATGGCGTTCCAATTGTCCTCTGTGACTTCGAGGAACGGCATGGGCTTGTTGAATCCGGCGTTGTTGAAGAGCACATCGAGACTGCCGGCCCAGCCGTGAAAGCGCGTGAACTCGGCACGGATGGCGTCCCGATCGGTCACGTTGGCGGACAGTGCGAGGGCAGAGCCGCCTGCAGCTGTAATCTCCGCAACGACGCTTTCCGAGGCTCGGGAATCGAGGTCAAGAACCCCGACCTTGGCGCCTTCGCGAGCAAAGCCATTGACGAATGCGCGACCGATGCCACTTCCGGCGCCGGTGACGATGACAGCGGTGTTGTCTAGTCGACCCATGAGGTGCTCCCCTGAATTCCGGTACTGCTCAACTTCCGGTACGTGCCATAGATCCGACTCTCATCGGCTCCATTGCCGAGAACACGATAAAGGCGAAAGTGAACACATGTCAAGCTGCACTAAACACGTATCTGTCAGATTCTGCGCAGTTTTTTTAGAAATTGCCGTTCACGAGCTGGTTTTGCCTCGAATCTCGCGTTTTTGGCGAACACTCTGTACAGTGTGACCTAACGTTTTCATGCTCGCCACGCCTAGGTGGCATCGCACAAAGGAGTGAACACATGACCAAACACGCACTCGTCGTGGGCGTGACCGGCATTACCGGTAACAACATCGCCGAAGAGTTGGTTCGGCACGGCTGGAAAGTGACCGGACTCTCCCGCAAGCCCGGACTCACGATTGACGGTGTCGACAATGTATACGCCGATGTCATGAAGCCGGATGAACTCAACGATGCGATCTCCGAACTCGGCGTAACACACCTGTTCTTTTGCACCTGGTCTCGTCAGTCCACCGAAGCAGAGAACTGCGAAGTAAATGGGGCAATGCTCCGCAATACTCTCGCGGCGGTCAACGCGAAAAAGCCGATTGAGCACGCGGTGCTGATTACAGGCCTCAAGCACTATCTCGGACCGTTCGAGGATTACGCGAAGAACCCCGCCGAAACTCCGTTCCGGGAAACTCAGGGACGTCTGCCGGGCCTGAACTTCTACTACGTCCAGGAAGACGAGCTCTTCGCCTCCGCCGAGAAGCACGGTCACACGTGGTCGGTCCATCGCCCACACACCATGATCGGCTATGCCCTCGGCAACGTCATGAACATGGGCGTCACACTCGCTGTATACGCAAGCATCTGCAAGCACACGGGAACGCCATGGGTGTTCCCGGGATCACCGCAGCAGTACAACGGCGTGACGGACGTCACAGACCCGCGCATTTTGGCAAAGCATGCGTACTGGTCGGCGACTGACCCACAGGCACGCAACGAGGCGTTCAACACCGTCAACGGCGACGTGTTCCGCTGGCGTCAGCTCTGGACGGCAATCGGCGAGTATTTCGGTCTGGAGAACCCCGGTCATCCCGGTGAGATCTCGCCGCTTGAACCGCGCATGGGTGACGCCGACGCAGTGTGGGCCGAGATTGTCGCGACTCACGGGTTGCAGGACAACAAAGCGAGTGAGTTGGCATCCTGGTGGCACACGGATGCCGATCTCGGGCGTACTTCCGAAACCTTCGCCGACATGAGTAAGAGCCGAGACATGGGCTTCCTCGAGTTCCAAACCACCATTCGGTCGTTCACCGACCTGTTCGACCGCCTGCGTGCAGAGCGCGTCATCCCCTAAGCCCGCAACATCACGTTCCTTCGTAGGGAGCTCAGGGGGTGTCTGGAATTTCAGACACCCCCGTTCCTTTTGCCCTGACGATTTGCCGACATGCTCGGTTTGATGAGTACATGGCTCACTCCACTCCCTCCGGCCCCCGTCCCGTTCGCGCAGCGCGCGGCACAACGCTCACCGCAAAATCGTGGCAAACCGAAGCTCCGATGCGCATGCTCATGAACAACCTCGACGCCGAAGTGGCGGAGCATCCCGACAAGTTGGTCGTCTACGGGGGCACAGGTAAGGCCGCTCGCACGTGGGAAGCCTACGACGCGATCGTGCGCACACTCACAACACTCGATACGGATGAGACTCTGCTCGTGCAATCGGGCAAACCGGTGGGTGTTTTTCGCACGCACGAGTGGGCGCCTCGCGTATTGATCGCGAACTCCAACCTCGTGGGCGACTGGGCAAACTGGCCAGAGTTTCGTCGACTCGAAGCGGAGGGTCTGACAATGTACGGACAGATGACCGCCGGTTCCTGGATTTACATCGGAACGCAAGGAATTCTGCAAGGCACTTACGAAACATTTGGCGCCGTCGCGCGTCAACACTTTGGGGGGACGCTCGCCGGTACGTTGACCTTGACCGGTGGATGCGGCGGCATGGGTGGCGCGCAACCACTCGCCGTCACCATGAACGACGGGGCGGTGCTCATCGTTGACGTCGACGAGACGCGGCTCGCACGCAGGGTCGAGCACGGATATCTCGACGAATACACGACCGACCTCGATGATGCCCTCGCGCGCGTTCTGTCTGCGAAGGCAGAGAAGCGCCCCCTCTCGGTGGGGCTCGTCGGGAATGCTGCCGCGGTCTTCACCGAGATCTGTGCCGCAGATGTGCCGGTCGACATCGTGACCGACCAAACCAGCGCACACGATCCCCTGTCATTTCTGCCGGAGGGCGTGAGCGTCGAAGAATGGCACGCTCGTGCAGAAAGCGACGCCACGTGGTTCACGCAACACGCTCGAGCATCCATGGCCAAACAGGTCAAAGCAATGGTCGACTTTCAGGACAAAGGCGCAATCGTCTTCGACTACGGAAACTCCATTCGCGCCGAAGCACAGCTCGGCGGATACGATCGCGCGTTCGAGTTTCCGGGCTTCGTTCCCGCGTACATTCGGCCGCTGTTTTGCGAGGGGAATGGGCCATTCCGCTGGGTCGCTCTTAGTGGCGACCCAGAAGACATCGCCAAGACGGACCGCGCGATTCTCGAGTTGTTCCCAAACAACGAACACCTTCGCCGATGGATCACCAAAGCGGGAGAGAAAGTGCATTTCGAAGGTTTACCGGCGCGCATCTGTTGGCTGGGCTACCAAGAACGACACCTCGCCGGCTTGAAGTTCAACGAGATGGTCGCCTCAGGAGAACTCAGCGCCCCCATCGTGATCGGACGAGACCATCTGGACTCCGGTTCCGTCGCCTCCCCCTACCGCGAGACCGAGGCGATGAACGACGGTTCGGATGCGATTGCCGACTGGCCCTTGCTCAACGCGCTACTCAACACCGCCTCCGGTGCGACGTGGGTGTCACTCCACCACGGCGGTGGCGTGGGAATCGGTCGCTCCATTCACGCCGGTCAAGTCACTGTCGCGGACGGAACGCCTCTCGCCGCCGAGAAACTCGCGCGAGTATTGACAAACGACCCCGGTTCCGGGGTGATGCGGCACGTCGACGCAGGATATGACCGCGCCATTGCCATCGCCGAAGAACGCGGGCTGCGCGTCCCGATGCGCGAAGGGTAGCGGTCTACGCCGACGCGACCACGCCATCATGACTCGAACACTTTTCACCAACATCGGTCAACTCGTCACAAATGATGAGCAGGCGAGAGACCCATTAGGCCTCATCGCAGACGCGGCCATCGTGATCGACAACGAAAGGGTCACCTGGGTGGGTTCGGCCGCGGCCGCCGAAGTCAGTGGTGGACACGACATCGATCACGTCGTCGACTGCGGTGGTCGTGCCGTTATCCCCGGCTTTGTCGACGCCCACTCGCACCTCGTGTTTGCCGGTGACCGTGCCACCGAATTTGAGGCGCGGATGTCCGGCACACCGTATTCCGCGGGGGGCATCCGTTCGACGGTGCGCGCCACTCGCTCCGCGAGCGAAGGCCAACTGGTCGACCTGCTCGAACATCGAGCGCACGAATTACTCCGGCAGGGCACCACAACTTTCGAAACAAAAAGCGGCTACCATCTTGACGTCGCCGGCGAGCCACTCGCCTGCAAAATAGCTCGGGGCGTGACCGACGAAGTCACCTTCCTCGGAGCACACGTAATCCCCGCCGAATACGGTGGACGTGGGCACGAAGAAGCACGCGTCATTGGCACGCGTGAGGACTACGTCGATCTTGTGTGCGGTGCGATGCTCGAGGCCTCGGCCCCACACGCACGGTGGATCGACGTGTTCTGCGACGAAGGAGCATTCACGGTCGCCGAGGCACAACGGGTGCTCGAGGCCGGGATGCGCGCAGGACTCGTTCCGCGACTCCACGCCGCGCAGTTCGCCCCCAATTCCGCAGCCATCGCGCTGGGGGTGCAACTCGGTTGCGCATCCATCGATCACTGCACCTATTTGACCGACGACGACGTCACCCTGCTCGCGTTGAGTTCCACCGTGGTGACACTCCTGCCCGGTGTCGAGTTCTCGACGCGCTCACCGTATCCGGATGCGCGGCGCCTCATCGACGCGGGCGTCACCGTGGCCATCTCCACCGATTGCAACCCGGGCTCGAGCTACACCTCGTCAATGGCATTCTGTGTGAGTCTCGCCGTTCGCGAAATGGGCATGACAACGGCCGAGGCCTTATGGTCGGCAACCGCGGGTGGAGCACGCGCACTTCTCCGGACGGATGTGGGTCGGCTCGTCGTCGGCGCACGCGCCGACCTCGTCGAGCTCGACGCCCCGAGTTATGTGCACCTGGCCTATCGACCCGGTGTACCGCTTACTCGACGGGTATGGAAGAACGGCGTCGTCGTTGCGCAAACCACAGGGTAAGCACAACGACAGCGGGCCAGACGCCTTCGAGATCGGCCGCCAGTCTTTCCCACACTCCCACTGCCGGCTGACTCACGCTCGCCCAGACGCCGAGGAACGTAAAACAGAACACCGCGATGAACAACGTGCTCGCGATGGCACCCCATGGGCGAAGCAAGAACGGCAGCGATTTATCAACGCGCATGCCCAGTGCCGGCCATATCGCAAGAAGGACAAAACCAAGCATCGCCGCGAATCGGTGGGCCGTCGAGGTGCTCGCGACAGTGGGCAACGGAAAGGCAGCCACAAGCTCGGTACAGATACCGGCTGTAAACAACACGACTCGCCCAGGCGCACCGATACCCGGAGTGAAGCTCGCGGTCAGCATATGACAGGCGCCGGTTAGCACAAAGGCAATCGTGACGAAAATGCGCGTGGGCGCATCCCCGGCCGCTAACTCACTGATGGTCTGTCGCACCGGGTCAAAACCTGGCGTCATGAGCTCGGCCACAAAGGTTGAGCCCCCAAAAATGACAATGGCACTCAGCGACGACGCAAGGGCGATGGGAGACACCCACGGGTAGCGCTGTTTCGACAACGCGGCGGTCGATGGCGTCATCGCGATGCCACCCCCGCGACAGCTTCGAGCACGCACAGGGCACCCAGCCGAACCGTGCGCTCGTCGGGCGCATCGTTTAGGGCATCTATCTCGGCGATGTCCATTGACACTACGCGCGGATCTGAGGCAGCGACTCGTGCCGCGCGACGCAGTTCACGAGCACTCAGACCGCCCGGCACACTCGCGGGGCATGCGGGCGCAACGGACCGGTCGCACACGTCGACGTCGAGATCGACATGAATCGGACCAGTGCCTCGCCCCGCAATTTCGAGGGCTTCGGTCATGATGTCGGTCATGTCACGTCGCTCACATTCGTCTCGATGAATGATGGTAATCCCATAGTCGCGAGCCCGTTGAGCGTAGGCGGTCGAGTTTGCGAAATCTGCAATACCAATCTGCACAATGCGAGTTGGGTCAAGGCCCGCCTCAATCAGTCGTCGCACCGGTGAACCGTTAGAAATTCCGTCACGCAGATCAAAATGCGCATCGAGGGTAATCAAGCCCGCGTTCACGAGTTGTGCACCCCACGAACCTCGGGCGGTGGCGAAGGTCACCGAGTTGTCTCCCCCCAATGCAACGACGAGGGATGCGCGGCCGCGAGCTTGTGCGACAAGGTTCATTGTGCGCTCTTCTCCTTCGGGCGAATCGGGAT
>JBMOEY010000025.1:0-18186 GCA_049314515.1 Microbacteriaceae bacterium | reverse complement strand
ATGGTTGCGTTCGCATCCGTCGGCATTTTTCTCAACGCCATCACGCGAAGCCGAAAGGAACGCGCGGTGATGTTGCCGACGGCGATCGTGCTCTTTGCCTGCCAACTGATCGTGGCAATCGGATAGGAAACCTTGTCGAATACACCTGAGTCATTGAGCCGCCACACCGACTACGGGCACGATGGTTTGCTCGAAGAAGACGTGGTGGGGCATCCGCTCGCTCATTTTGCTCAGTGGATTCGCGATGCCGAGCAAGCCGATATTTTTGAGCCCAACGCGATGGTGCTCGGCACGATTGATCCGGATGGTCGACCGTCGAGTCGCACGGTCTTGCTCAAGGGTCTCGACACGGGTGAGAACGGCGGACCCGGTGCCCTCGAATTCGTCACGAACTTCCAATCGCACAAGGGACGCGCCCTGCTGGCGAACCCGCTCGCCACGGCGCTGTTTCCCTGGTACGCGCTCAAGCGCCAGGTGATTTTCACTGGTCGAGTGCATCCGACCGAACCCGATCTCTCTGATGACTACTTCAATCGCCGGCCGCACGGCGCTCGGTTAGCGGCCATCGCGAGCGACCAGTCGGAGCCGGTTGTGTCACGCGGAATTCTCGAGCAGCGCATGGCCGAACTCGAGAGCGAGTATCCGGAAGGCCAACCGATTCCGCGCCCCGAGAAGTGGGGTGGATTTCGGTTCATCCCCGACAGCGTCGAGTTGTGGCAGGGCCGCTCGATGCGCTTTCACGATCGACTACTGTTCACGTACCACGCTGACGGCTCGTGGACCCGAGAAAGGCTTCAGCCATGACCGCAAACCCATTCGAGGCGCTCACGCTCGAGCAGTTGCGCACGCGAACGAGTGCCAAATGGCGTTTCTTCGACCCGGATGTGCTGCCCTTGTGGGTTGCCGAAATGGATGTCCCCCTCGCCGACTGCGTGGTGGAGGCGGTCGAGCGTGCCATGCGTAACGGCGACACCGGATATCCCAGCGGCAACCCCTACGGCGAGGCACACGCGGAATTCGCGGCGGCGCGCTTCGGTTGGCAACTCGACCCGTCGATGAGTTACGCGATCACCGACGTCATGACCGGTGTCGACGACCTCATCTCGTCGCTGAGCGAGCCGGGTGCCCCGGTTGTGACGACCCCGCCGGTGTACGGACCCTTCGATCAGCACGTGAAGCGCCTGAATCGTCCCCAGATTTTTGCTCCGCTCACCGACGCGGGTCGTCTCGACCTCGGCACGCTCGAAGCTGCGTTTGCCGCGGCGCAGTCCGGCGGCAAGGGTGGCGTCTTTCTGCTGTCGAATCCGCACAACCCGACGGGTGCGTCGCACACGCGTGACGAACTGCAGATGGCCGTCGAGCTTGCCAATCGATATGGCGTGCGCATCGTGTCGGATGAGATACACGCGTCGCTGCAAATGCCCGGCCATGTCTTTACGCCGATTCTCACGATTGAGGGTGCGGAAAACGCCTACGCATTGACGAGTGCCTCGAAAGCGTTCAACCTCGCGGGGCTCAAGGCTGCGCTCGTCATCGGCGGCACCAACACACGCGCCGAACTCACCCAGCTCCGAAGCAACAGCGTGGCATGGACGAGTCACCTTGGTGTCATCGCCCACACGGCCGCCTACCTTCATGGCGGTGCTTGGCTCGACGGCGTTATTGCGGGTCTGGATGCGAACCGCCACTTTTTCGCCGATCAGGTTGCCCAGCTCATGCCCGAGGCGCGGTTTCTCGTTCCTGAGGCAACCTACCTCGGCTGGCTCGACCTGCGCGGCTACAACGTGCCCGACGACCCGGCACCCGTGCTTCGCGAGAAGGCACGCGTGGCGTACAGCCCGGCCGAGTTTTTCGGACTCGGATCGCAGGGACACGTGCGCGTCAATCTCGCGACCAACCAGACGATTCTGGCGGAGGCCGCTCGGCGCACGGCCGAGCTCGTTACTTCTTTGTAGTAGTTTTCGCTGCGGTTCCGGCCGAGCTTGACTCTTTAGTCGAGCCGGAGGAGGGGTTTTCCCGCCGGCGTCGAAGCACGGCGAAGATGACCGCGAGCACGATGCCCGCCACGACGGCCAGCAACACAATCCAGGGAAGCACGAAGCCCGCAGCGACCAGCAGTGCGGATCCGGCAACGGCGAGGGAGTTCCAGCCCGCCACGAGGCCGTCCCAGAACGTGTTGTTCGTCGGGGTGGCGCCCGTGGAACCGGTGAGCGTGAGCGAAATCGTCGACATATCTACCTGGTCGGACAGGTACGTCTGCTGTGCGAGCAAGCTGTCGAGTTCTGCCTGCCGCGACGCAATGGCCGCCTCAACGGTTATCAGGTCACTCACGTTGGTTGCCTGCGCCTGGAGCGTGCGCAGGTTGTCGAGCGACTGTTGCAGGCTTGCGACGCGCGCATTCAGATCGGTGAGCGTCAGCGTCACGTCGGTCTTGGAACGCGACAGCGAGTCGACCTTGCCGAGGGACCCGAACTGGGCAAGAACCGCGTCGAGTTTGTCGACCGGTATGCGAACGGTGAGGTACGCAGACTCCGGACCGTACTGGTTCGCGGGATTCCAGGACGAGTCTTGAACGAACCCGTCGGCTTCGGTGGCGATGCGCTGGGCATCCGTCACGCTCGTCTGCGGTGCGGAAACGCTGACCGAGAGGTAGGCGGTTTCGATGGTCGAACGGTCGACGACCGTCGTGGACGATGTGTCGATGGCCGACTTTCCGTCAACGAGCATCGAGTCGGTCATGCCGCTCGTGCCCGCGCCCGCGTCTCCACCGGTCACCACACCCACCGGAGGGACGGCCTCGGACCCGATGCCGGAGGTGGCACACCCCGTCAGGGCAAGGGCGAGAGAAATGGATGCGGCGGTCAGCGTCAGTCGAAGTCGAGATGTCATGACACCAAGGTTACGCACACAATGTCAAAGAAAACCTGAGAAATCGGTAAAAATGTGGTGACAGTTAGCCGACCACGCGAACGGGTTCGGTGTCGGGAATCGGATTCGATCCGACGTCGCGCAAATCGGGCAACCACGTGTGACCGATGACCGCGGCGACCGTTGTCGCAACAGCCAAGAGACCGGCTGCCAGGAGAGCGGCCTGGGACCCGTAGAGATCGATACAGATTCCCGCAACTGCCGACCCTCCGGCGACTCCGATGAGTTGACCGGTGCCGAGCCATGCGAACGCTTCTGCGGTGTCGCTGAACTTCACACTGCCCGACACGCTCGCAAAGAGTGCCGTGAGCGAGGGGGCAACACCGAGCCCCGCAACGAAGAGCACAGCGCACAGCCACCAGAAGTTGACCGAGAGCGGGAGAATCATCATGCCCACCGCGACGATGGCCATGCGGGCCGCGAGCGACCACTGCGTGATGGGGCGATGCCCGAGCGCGAGCCCGCCGAAGAGCGACGAAACCGAAAAGACGGCGAGCACGATGCCAGCGGACGGCGAGCCGTCACCGAAGATGGAAACGATTGCGGCCTCGACAGCCCCGAGCGAAGCGACCAACAGCAGACCGACGATGGTACTCACGACGACAGCACGATTGCGCAGCACACTACCGAGCCGACGTCGACTGCGCGGAATGGCGACGCGGCCCACGATGGGAGAGGTCACGAACCAGAGTCCTCCGCCCACAAAGAACGCGACGGCGGCAAAAATTGCCACGGCCGGACTGACCTGAATTGCGAGCACGGCGGCGATCACGGGTCCGAGAACCCAAATGAGTTCTTGGGCGGAGGCGTCGAGGGAGAACAGGGGAGTCAGTTTGGAGGCCGGCACCATCTTGGGGTAGATGGTGCGCACGGCGGGCTGGACCGGCGGCGTCGATACGCCCTCGATGAGCGCCAAGACAAGTAGTAACCACACGGGTGGCACGAGGAGGACGATGGCGATGTTCGCCAGTGAGACCACGATGACCGTGATGGAGATGACCCAGCGGATGCCAAATCGGCCGAGAAGTCGACTCGTAAAGGGACCGGAGACTGCCTGGCCGAGACTCGACGCCCCGAGAGCGAGTCCGGCAATCGCATACGAGTGATAGTTCTGTTCAACGAAGACCAGGTAGGCAATCGTCAGCATGCCAAACGGGAACCGCGCGAGCAACTGCGACGCGACCACGCGTGCCACTCCGGGCACGCGCAGAATCTCGAGATACGTCTTCACAGTTCGCTCAGTCTAGAGCGGGCGCTCTGTGCGAGGGAGTTCGACGTCGGTGGCTCCTGATTCACTGGGGCGTGCACCGTGCTGGTGACCCTCCGAGACGCGGTTAACGAGAGTTAAACAGCCTGTGAATATGTGCAAAAAACTGCATAACTTATCCACATGTGTGCATGACACGCCCACAATATGTGGGGATAGGAAATCCAATCAGCCCCCTTATATAGTGGTCTAACTCCCTGCTGCGAAGAAAGAAGAAAACCGTGACAATCACCGTTGTGAAGCGCAATGGAACGCGTATTCCCTATGACGCGAACCAAATTAACCTCGCGATCGAGGCGGCGTGCCACGGATTGGGAGACACCGCGGCATGGGTGACCCAGATTGCCACCGAATTAGAGATCACGCTGTTTGACGGCATCACAACGCAGCAGCTCGACGAAGCCGTCATCCAGGTCGCGTTGCAGAATGTCAAAGACGACCCCGATTTCGACGTGGTGGCTGCCCGTCTTTTGTTGAAGACCATCTACAAGCGCGTGCTCGGCGATTACGAGACGGCCGACGACTTGCGTGCGCTCCACCGCGACCACTTCGGTCCGAACATCCTTCGTGGCGTCGCCGAGGGTCTGCTTGACCCGCGCCTCGGCGAACTTTTCGACCTGGATGCGCTGGCCGCCGAACTCATTCCTGACAACGACTCGCTGCTCAAGTACATCGGTGTTGTCACCCTCAACAACCGCTATGGCATCAAGGGCCGCAACGGCGACCCGCTCGAGGTTCCCCAGTACTTCTGGATGCGCATCTCAATGGGTCTTTCCCTCAACGAGTTGAACCCGACCGAGCACGCCATCGCGTTCTACAAGAAGATGAGCTCGCTCGAATACCTCGCCGCCGGATCGACGCTCGTCAACGCTGGCACGATTTCGCCTCAGCTCGCCAACTGCTTTGTTCTCGAAATGCAAGACGACATGGAGCACATTGCGAAGACCACCCGCGACGTCATGTGGCTTACGAAGGGCACCGGAGGCATCGGTCTCTCGGTAACCAAGCTGCGTGCACAGGGCTCGCCGATTCGGTCCAACAACACGGTCTCGACCGGGCCCATCCCGTTCATGCACACCATCGACTCGATTCTTCGTGCGGTCAGCCGCGGTGGCAAGAAGTTCGGCGCCCTGTGCTTCTACATGGAGAACTGGCACATGGACTTCCCGGAGTTCCTTGACCTGCGTCAGAACTCGGGCGACCCCTACCGTCGCACGCGCACCGCGAACACCGCCGTCTGGATCAGCGACGAGTTCATGAAGCGCGTGCAGAACGACGACGACTGGTACCTCTTCGACCCGCTCGAGGTCACCGACCTTAACGAGCTTTACGGCAAGGCGTTCAGCGAACGCTACAACCACTACGTCGCTGAGGCCGAGGCCGGCCGCATGAACCTGTTCAAGAAGATCGGCGCACGCGAGCAGTTCAAAGCAATCCTCATGTCGCTGCAGACCACCAGTCACCCGTGGTTGACCTGGAAAGACACGATCAACCTTCGTGCGTTGAACAACAACACGGGCACGATTCACTCGTCGAACCTCTGCACCGAGATCACTCTCCCGCAGGATGAAGACAACGTGTCGGTCTGCAACTTGGCTTCGATCAACCTCTCGCGTCACATCACCGACGACGGCAAGGTCGACTTCGCCAAGTTGCACGAGAGCGCGAAGAGCGCGATTCGTCAACTCGACAACCTCATCGACATCACTCGGTCGTCGGTCGCCGAGGCAGACTTCTCCAACTCGCAAAACCGCGCGGTCGGACTCGGCCTCATGGGCTACACCGACATCGTGGAGCGTCTGGGTTACAGCTACGAGTCGCCCGAGGCCTTCGACCTCATCGATGAAATCACCGAGCACATCTCGTATGCCGCCATCGAGGCGAGCGTTGAGCTGGCTGCGGAGCGCGGTGCGTACACGAACTTCGAAGGTTCACGCTGGTCGAAGGGTCTCGTGCCGTTTGACAGCATTGACCTCGCTCAGGCTGACCGCGGTGTGCCCATCACGGTCAACCGCCGCACGACGCTCGACTGGGATGCTCTGCGTGCCAAGGTCAAGGGCGGAATGCGTAACGCGACCCTCATGGCAATCGCGCCCACCGCATCCATTGGTCTGGTTGCTGGCACCACGCCGGGACTCGACCCACAGTTCTCGCAGATCTTCAGCCGCGCGACGAGCTCGGGCAAGTTCCTCGAGGTGAACCGCAACCTGGTGAACGACCTGCAGAAGGTTGGACTCTGGGAGTCGGTGCGCGAAGAGATTCTGCGTAGCCAGGGCGACATCCAGTCGATCCCGTCGATTCCCGACCACATCAAAGAGGTCTACAAGACGAGCTTCCAACTCTCGCCGTACGCCTTCCTCGAAGTGGCCGCTCGCGCGCAGAAGTGGATCGACCAGGCCATCAGCCGCAACATGTACCTCGAGACACGTGACCTCGGAGACATGATGGAGATTTACTCAGAGGCCTGGAACCTCGGCGTCAAGACCACGTACTACCTGCACATGAAGCCGCGTCACACGGCCGAGCAGTCAACCGTCAAGGTCAACAAGGCGGAAGACATCAACGCCAGAGCTGCCGCTTCGACGTCGGCACCCAAGAAAGGTTTCGGTTTTGCGTCGGGGACGACGACACCGGAACCGCAGACCGTTTCGGCAACCACCGCGGCAGAACCCGCTGTTGCCGCCCCCGCCCGCAAGGGCTTTGGATTCGGCGCCGCTGCCACCCCCAGCGACTCCTAACCCATCACCCGACACGAAGTGACAAGGAACAAAAACATGAACAACAGCGTTGTGATTGGCGGACAGGAATACGTCGTCCCGCAAGATCCGATGGACGACTTTCACTGCGATTCGTGTCAGTAACGTCTCTTCGTTCGTTCACCGCATCATCATCCGAAACATCCATACGTTTACCGACCCGAACACGTAATTCAACCTACGTAACCCGAAAGTGAGAACACCCATGGGAATTCTTGGCACCGGAGTGCAAGAAGGACTGATGCTCAAGCCCGTCAAATACAAGTGGGCGATGGACCTCTACGACCAGGCTGTGGCAAACACCTGGTTCCCCAACGAAATCCAGCTCGGTGAAGACATCGCCGACTTCAAGAAGATGACGGATGAAGAACGCCACGCCATCACCTTCCTGATGAGCTACTTCAACCCGAATGAGCTGCTGGTCAACAAGGCACTCGCGTTCGGCGTCTACCCCTACGTCAACGCACCCGAATGCCACCTGTACCTCGCCAAGCAGATGTGGGAAGAAGCCAACCACTGCATGTCGTTCGAGTACGTCTTGGAGACGTTCCCCATCGATCGCAACGAGGCCTACGGCTCGCACATCAACGTGCCGTCCATGGCGCGCAAAGAAGAGTTCGAAGTCAACTTCATCAAGCGCATGACCGAGCAAACACTCGACATCACGACTACCGAAGGAAAGAAAGACTTCGTTCGCAACCTCGTGGCCTACAACGTCATTCTTGAGGGCATCTGGTTCTACTCGGGCTTCATGGTCGCCCTGTCGTTCCGTCAGCGCAACCTGCTGCGTAACTTCGGATCGCTCATGGACTGGGTCGTGCGCGACGAGTCGCTTCACCTCAAGTTCGGCATCAACCTGATTCTCACGGTGCTCGAAGAAAACCCCGACCTGCAGACGCCGGAGTTCGCTGCTGAAATCAAGCAGATGATCATCGACGCCGTCGAGATGGAGTCGGACTACAACCGAGACCTGCTGCCCAACGGCATTCTCGGATTGAACTCGAACTACATCAACCAGTACGTGCGCTACCTCGCCGATCGTCGCCTCGAAGAGCTCGGCTTTGAAGCCGAGTACAAGGTCACGAACCCGGCGAAGTGGATGGCTACCGCCAACGACACGCTGCAGTTGGTCAACTTCTTCGAGTCGACCAACACGAGCTACGAGTCGAACGCCTCGGCGGCCGTCTCCAAGTAACACGCCTCACGCCAACCGTGAAGTTGGTGTGCGATGCCCCGGTTACCTTCGCGGTGACCGGGGCATTCGTGTTCTCACGCGCCCGTCGGCGCTGCGGTCAGAAGCTTCTTGATGCGCTGAAGTGAAACCGGCTCGGCGGTGCCCAGGGACTGCGCGAACAGACTGACGCGAAGCTCCTCGAGAGCCCAGCGAGCGCGCACTAATGGCGAGTCGCGACGCGCGAGGGCGAGCGACTCGGAATCGAGCGCCGACGCGAGTTGCGGGATCGGCACGCGCCCACCCGCGGCGGCAAACAACGTGAGTGCGGCATCCAGTTCGTTGGCAGCTGATCGATCGCGACCGGGATCGTCGGCCATTTTCCCTATCCGTTCGGAAATCGCACGAACATAGACGAGCAGCCGAGGCAGGCGATCGAGCCCGGCACGCGAGATGAACCGTGCGCACAACAGGTCGGAGAGGTGTTCTTTTTCGCTCGCGAGCACGGCCATGAATGCGAGCGCATTCGTGTTGGCAATCGTCTTGTCGGCATCGCGGGCGGCGCCGAGGATGCGCACCACGAGTGCCACCGTGTCGAAGAGAGAATCCATCAGCTGTGATTGAACTCGATCGCGCAACGTATCGAACTCGTGCTTGCTGAAAATCAGACCGTCGGGTCGCATAGCAAAAAGAACTCGGTCAATCGCCGCATCAATCACGTCGTCGATTAGCTCGGTCGCATTTTTGTAGGGTGCCGCGGCCAGGGTCAACCGCTCGTTTTGCGTCAGGTGCTCCAGCACGTACTTCGCCGGCGACGGGATAGACGCGCGCACCAATGCGCGCACTCCGAGCGGGTGCAGTGCCATTTGTTGCTCCGCGGTGCTCAGAATTCGGATGCGCGCGGGCACCGAGCCCGAATTGCCAGTAGTCATGTCTGCGGGGACGATTGCCGGGAATCCGCGAACCGTATTGTCGCCGATCGGCGTGTCCAGGGCCCGAGGTAGTTCGTCAAAGTCCCAGGAGGTCAGGTCCCGTTCGGGAACACCGCTTGCGTTGTGCACGTGACCCGCTGTCGTTCGCTGCGTCGCACCCCGCCCAGCGGTCGGCGCGGGGCCTGTGTCGCTACTCCCGCCCAGTACTCCGGCCAGTGCGTCGCGCGCCTGCTCGGCAAACTTTTCCTGCATAAAAGCGAGAATCGGCGCCGACCCGAGTCGCTTACCCGTGTGATCGATGACGCGAAAAGACACGCGCAGGTGGTCGGGCACTCGTTCGATGTCGAAGTCATCCGCACCGATTCGCGTGAATGACAACCGAGAAAGCTCCGCAGCAAGGGCGGTCAGAAAATCTTCCGAGCTGTCGGCAGGAGGATGTGCGTGCATCCCGGCCAGGGCTTTCGCGGCCCAGTCGGCCGCCGGTACGACATTGCGGCGAATTACTTTGGGCAGCGTTTTGATGAGTGCCGTGGTCAACTCGGCACGAAGACCCGGCACTTGCCAGGTGAAGGGTGCGGGACGCAGCGAGGGCAACAGGGCGATGGGAACATCCACGCTCACGCCATCATCCACGTGGCCCGGCTCAAATCGATAGTGCAGGGCGAGACGATGATCTCCCCATGTCCACTCGTGCGGAAAGAGCGTGGCGTCAAGTTCGAGTTCGCTGTCGACCGAACCGAGGAGGTCTTCCCGGCGCATCGTGAGCAAGTCAGGATCGACCGCCTTGGTCTCACGCCACCATCCCTCGAAGGTGCGCGTTGACACGACGTCGGCGGGAATGCGCGCGTTGTAGAACGCGAAAATGTTCTCATCATCAAAGAGCAAATCTCGCCGACGGGTTCGCTCCTCGAGGTCAGCCAGCTCCGCGCGAAGGGCTTGATTTGCGCGATCAAACGCCTGCGGAGAATCCCATTCACCATCGACGAGTGCATGGCGAATGAAGAGCTCGCGCGCGTAGCCGGCATCAACCTTGGCAAACTGGAACCGACGTTTCGACACAATCGGAACGCCGTACAGTGTCACGCGTTCGTAGGCCACGGCGGCACCCTGCGAGCGTTCCCAGTGCGGCTCGCTGTATGTGCGCTTACAGAGGTCACCCGCGAGGGCTTCCGCCCACTCGGGCGCGATGGCCGCATTCATGCGCGCGAAGAGTCGACTCGTTTCAACCAGCTCGGCGCTCATTACCGCCGCGGGTGGCTTTTTCGCCAGAGCAGACCCGGGAAACAGAACGAATTTTGCGGTGCGTGACCCGAGATACTCGGAGCTCACACGCTTTGACGCCGAACCTGCGCCACCGCCCGGCTTGGTTCCCGGGCGGACGCTTGACTCTTTGTCTTGCCGGATACCAATTTGCGACAGCAATCCTGAGAGGAGGGCCCGGTGGATTCCGTCGGGATTGATCTGCGGCGCACCGGGACGAATTCCCATCGGCTTCGCGATCGACGTCAGCTGTCGGTAGACATCGGCCCACTCACGCACGCGCAAATAATTGAGAAACTCCGATTTACACATGCGACGAAATGCGCTCGACGACAGCTCAGCGCGCTTGAGCTCGAGATAGTTCCACAGGTTCACGAGAGTCAAGAAATCGCTCGTTGGATCGGCGAACCGCGCGTGCTGGGTGTCTGCCTGGGGTCGTTTCTCCACGGGGCGTTCGCGCGGGTCCTGCACGGCAAGTCCGGCGACGATGGCCAGCACCTCGCGTTCGACGCTCAGCTTGCGTGATTCGATGACCATGCGAGCGAAGCGAGGTTCGATGGGGAGTTGGGCGATGTCCCGACCCACCTTGGTGAGTTTGGGCACACCGTGACCCGACGCCACGACCGCGCCGAGTTCTCGCAACAAGTCGACACCGTCGCGAACACCCTTTGCGTCGGGCGGTTGAATAAACGGAAAGTCGGTGATGTCCGCGATGCCCAGAGACGCCGCCTGCAAAATAACCGACGCAAGATTTGTGCGCAGAATTTCGGGGTCGGTGAACTCCGCGCGTTTTCCGAAATCTTCTTCGCTGTAGAGGCGAATGGCGATGCCGTCACTGGTTCGACCGCATCGACCCGAACGCTGATTTGCACTCGCTTGACTAATGGCCTCGATGGGCAGGCGCTGCACCTTGGCACGCGGACTATACCGAGAGATGCGCGCCAACCCGGTGTCAATGACGTAGCGGATGCCCGGCACGGTCAAACTCGTCTCAGCCACGTTCGTCGCGAGAATCACGCGGCGCCGGGTGCCCGGCATCGTGGACCGCTCGAACACGCGATGCTGCTCGGCCGAGGACAACCGCCCGTAGAGGGGCAACACTTCGGTGCCCGCCATGGCGCCGGATTCGATGCGCCCCGAGATCGCGTCGTGCGCATCCCGAATTTCGTTCTCACCCGAAAGAAATACGAGCACGTCACCGGGCGCCTCGCGCGCAAGTTCATCGAGAGCAGCAATGATGCCGTCGACGTAATCCGTCACTTCGGCGCTCGGCGCCGAACCCGTCGCCTCATCCGGGTCATCGGGATCGTCACTCGTCATCTTCTCGGCGACGAGGGAGCGGTAACGAATTTCGATGGGAAACGTGCGCCCCGACACTTCAATGATGGGCGCGCCGTCGAAGTGCGCGGAAAAACTCTCGGGGTCGATGGTCGCGCTCGTAATGATGACCTTTAAGTCTGGTCGCGTGGGAAGGATGCGCTTGAGATAGCCCAACAGGAAGTCGATGTTGAGACTGCGCTCGTGCGCCTCGTCGATGATGATGGTGTCAAACGCACGCAATTCCGGGTCGCGGTGAATCGCGTTGAGCAGAATGCCGTCGGTCATCACGGTGATGAGGGATGCCGCACTCGTCTGGTCGGTGAAGCGAACGCGATAACCAACCTCGCGTCCAAGTTCAACCTGAAGCTCTTCGGCGACACGCTCGGCGACTGCACGGGCGGCGATTCGCCGCGGTTGCGTGTGAGCAATACGCTCTCGCCCCAACGCGAGTGCCATCTTGGGCAGCTGAGTTGTTTTTCCCGAACCCGTCGCACCGGCCACGATGATGACCTGATTGTCACGCATCGCAGCTTCGATGTCAGCGCGACGGTCCGACACGGGCAGGTCGGGCGGAAAACTAATCTGCACCGGGAACCTTCTGCTCAACTAGGATGGACCAATGTTCCAGCTTCGCTGGGGCATTTCTACGACCAAGGAATGAGTCATGGCGAAATCTTCTTCGACTGTAACAGTGCCGGCTACCGGCTATCGCAGAGGTGCGGTGATGCTGCTGGGCCTGATTGGTGCCATTCAGGTCGCTGACCCCATTGTGTCTTCACTCGCGCTGGTGAAAGCGTCCGACGAACTCAACTTCACGGCGTCGATTCAGGCGCTCGCTGCCGGTGTGTCCACGCTGGCTCTTGCCGCGTTTGCCATCTCCGGTGGCCTGCTGGCCGACCGCCTCGGTCGACGCGGGGTGCTGCTCGCGTCGCTGATCGTGTCGTCAATTGGCGAGGTGCTCACGGCCGTCAGCACCGACCCCGTCACCTACATCGCCGGTCGCGTGATTACCGGCATGGCTCTCGCCATCACCTTCGGTTCCGCCTACGCCATGTTGCGGGCCGTCTCGAGCGAGAAATCGCTCGGAAGCGCGATGGCGATGTTCAATGTGCTGAACGGTGTCGTCCCCGTCGTGGTAATGGTTCTCGCCGGTGTGCTTTTGGGTGTCAACTGGCGACTCGCCTACCTGCTCTTGCCGATTGTCGCGTTCATCCTCATCTGGTTCATCACACCCGTACTGCCCAAGATGCCGCGAACCGGCGGGGGCAAGATTGACTATTGGGGACTCATCTTCGTCGGCGTGGGTATCGCGTCGCTCTTGTACGGCATCAGCAACGCGTCGGGTGGAATTACGAAGCTCCCGTTCATCCTGCCGATTGTCATCGGAATCGTCTCGTTTGCGCTCTTCGCCATCGTTGAAAACCGCAGCAAGCACGCCGTCTTCCCGATCAAGATTCTGACGCACCCCGCATTCCTCGGTGCCGTTGTCATGGGCATCTTCTGGAACTTTGCCGCCGGTGGTTTGAGCCAGATGCTGCCGAACATTTGGCAGTATGTGACGCACATCCCCTCGGCCCTGATTGGAGTCTCGCAGCTGCCGATGTCGGCTGCCGGCATCGTCGGTTCGTTGACTGCGGGAGCACTCCTCTCGCGCGGCATCGCGTCGCGCTTCATCTCTGTCACGGGTTATGGATTGCTGGTGCTTGCGTTCATCGAACTTGCATTCGTTGACGCGAAGAGCGGCTTCCTCGTGTTCCTCTTCGGCATGATTGTTGCCGGCATCGGTTACATGATGAACGCCACGACGCAGGGCAACCTGTTTCTCACGCTGGCACCGAAGAGTGCGTATGGCGCGGTCACATCGAGCAAGATGGCCGTCGGTCAGTTCGGTTATGCCCTCGGCCTGACGGGAACCTCGACATTGGTGAGCTTGTTCACGTTGAGCAAGGTGAACGAACTGTCCAAGGGCGCCGTGACTGGTGAAGAAAACTGGGACGCCATCACGAGCTACATGTCGACGGGAAGCACGACCAACTCGGCGCTGTCGGCTGTCTCGGTGACCGACATCGAAGCCGCCTACTCGACGGCCTTCAACACGACGTCGCTCATTTCCGGTGCGATCGTGCTGGTTGCGGGCATCGTGATGTTCATCTCGCTCAGCCGCAAGAAGGCCGCCATTCCGGTGGACGACTTCCTCGCCGGCGTGACGACGGTTCCGGCCGCCCCTGCGTCAAAGGGTGCCAAGAAGTAACTACCGTCAAACCCTCACAAGACGTCGCCTTGGTCAGTTCATCGACCAAGGCGATGTCTGCTTTCAATGGCCTGTGCCCAGTATGTAGAGCCGACAATCAGCACCGCGCCAACCACGGCGACGACGGTGAGGGATTCGCCACCGAGACTGATTCCCACGAGAACTGCCCAGATGGGTTCGGTTCCGAGCAAGAGGCTCGCGCGCGACGCGGAGGTGCGTCGAATGCCCCACAGCTGAACCAAAAACGCGAACACCGAGCAGGCTAATCCCAAGAAAATCAGACCGGCCCATCCGGCCAGGGTCAAGGACCGCACCGCCGAGAATGTGTCGGCACCAGCGACGGTCAGAGTCAGCGCAGTGCCGGTGATTGCCTGCACCAATGTCACGTTTACCGTACTCATCGCTGTTCGCCGAGTGAGCACGCCTGATGCCGTCACGTGGACGGCACGCACGGTGGCTGCCGCCAACATGAGCAGATCGCCGAGGGTGGGAGCGTGAAAACCGGACCCTGACACGAGCAACGCGATGCCTACGACCGCGAGCGTCACCGCAACGAAAAAGGGACGAGGTAGCCAGCTGCGCAGCCACACACTTTCGAGCAACGGGGTGAAAATGATCGACAGGCTGATGATCAGCCCCGCGTTGGTGGCGCTCGTGAGGTGCACACCCCACGTCTCCAGATACAAGATGGCGGATTGACTGACCCCCAGAACCGCGCCGACCACCCACTCGCGGCGCGTCACGCGGGAGCGCACGAAGAGCCACACCACGACCATGCCGGCGAGCGTGATCACAAACCGCAACGCGAGCAAACTGGGAACAGAAATCTGTTCGGCAACATCCTTCGCCGCGAGGTAACTCCCACCCCACACAACGGCGACGGCAATCAGGCTCACATCAATCTGCCACGTGCGTCGCGGGCGGTCTGGTCGATGCACGGCTTCCATCTGACCAGTATTGTCGGTACTCATGCGACTCATTGACGGTGGTCTCTCAACACAACTCACTCGTCGAGGAGCCCAAATTGATGACCCACTCTGGACCGGTCGGGCACTTCTCGACAATCCCGCGCTCGTCGAACAAGCCCATCGAGATTTCATCGATGCGGGCGCCACGGCCATCATCACCGCGAGCTATCAACTCTCGCGTGCCGGATTCGTGAACAGCGGACTGACCACCGGCGATGCCGACCGGGCGCTCACCCACAGCATCGAAGTGGCCCGACGGGCCGCGGCACACTCAAACACGTGGGTGGCCGCCAGCATCGGCCCCTACGGCGCCATCAGCCACGACGGAGCCGAGTATCGGGGCAACTACGGTGTCACGCGAGCGCAGCTCACCGAGTTTCATCGCGAGCGACTCGAGGTGCTCGTTGCGGCCGCACCTGATGTGCTCGCGATTGAGACCATCCCCGACCTGGTTGAGGCGAGCGTGCTGAGCGAACTGCTCGAGGATTACCCGCACATTCCGAAATGGTTCTCGTTCACCTGCGCAGACGAGCGACATCTCTGGGCCGGGTCGACCATCGAGGAGGCTGTGGCTGCGATTGCCGGCACACCCGGATTACAGGCGGTCGGCGTCAATTGCGTCGAACCCGAACTTGTCGCCGGGCTGGCGCGGCGCATCCGGTCAGTTATCGACATTGACGTCATCGCATACCCGAACCGTGGCGGCACCTGGGACGCCGAAACTGCCGAGTGGACGGGCGCCCGCTCCGACTCGTTAGTCGCGCTGTTGCCGCAATGGGCGGCAGCCGGCGTGACAATTGTGGGTGGATGCTGTGGCACCGAGGCGAGCGACATCGCGGCCCTGCACCGTGCGCTCAACTAGCACTCGATGACGTTGACCGCGAGACCGCCTTCGCTCGTCTCCTTATATTTCGTGTTCATGTCGAGGCCGGTCTGACGCATCGTCTCGATGACCGCGTCGAGCGAAACGAGGTGTGTGCCGTCACCGTGCAAGGCAAGGCGAGCCGCACTGACGGCCGTCGTCGATGCGATGGCGTTGCGTTCGATGCACGGAACCTGAACGAGCCCCCCGATGGGATCACAGGTCAACCCGAGGTGGTGCTCCATGGCAATCTCCGCGGCATTCTCGATTTGCCGGGGCGTGCCACCCAACACGGCACACAAGCCGGCGGCCGCCATCGCGCACGCCGGTCCGACCTCGCCTTGACAACCGGCTTCCGCGCCTGAGATCGACGCGTTTGCTTTGAACAAGGCTCCAATCGCCGTCGCCGTGAGCAGATAGGTGCGAATGTCGGTCTCGGTGATTCCGGGTGTGAATCTCAACGCGTACATGGCCACCGCAGGAACAATTCCAGCCGCACCGTTCGTGGGTGCCGTGACGACCCGACCACCCGCGGCATTCTCTTCATTCACCGCGAGGGCAAACGCGTGCAACCATTCCGTCGTCGTGTCGTGGTCGGGGTTACCCACGGCCTCGAGATTAGCTCGCAGCGCCGCCGCACGCCGCTGCACATGAAGCCCGCCGGGTAACTCACCGTTCCCCTCGAGCCCCGCACGAACACAGTCGCGCATCGTCGACCAAATCAGGTCGAGCCGCTCGTCAATTTCCGTCGCCGAGTGAACGGCCAGTTCGTTGCGCAGCGCCACCTCGGCAATGGTGAGCTGGCGCTCATCGCAAATTTGCAGGAGTGTGGCGGCATCACCAAACGGCAGTGGCCATTCGTGCGCCTCTCGACTGTGTGAATCGCCATCGCGCAGAATGAACCCTCCGCCAATCGAAAAGTAGGTCTCCTCGACCACGGTGTTGCCGTGCTCATCCCGTGCGGTGAACTGCAACGCATTCGCGTGCCCAGGGAGTCGGGTACGGGGCTGAAACTCCACGTCGTCGCGCGCAAAGAAAACAGCGTGCTCGCCCGCCAAGAGCACCGTGGGGTTGTCATCAAGCCGCTCCCATGCGCCACGCACGAGGTCTGGTTCGGCCGTTTCGGGAGCCAAACCGCTCAGACCCGCAACCACTGCACTCGGCGTTCCGTGGCCGATTCCGGTTGACCCCAACGAACCGAACAGGATGCAGTGCACACGAGTCACGGAATCGAGAACACCCTCGTCGCGAACCCGTCGCGCGAACGCGGCGGCCGCCCGCATCGGTCCGACGGTGTGCGAACTCGATGGTCCGAGGCCGAGCGAGAACAGGTCAAAAGCGGAGACGTATGCGGTCACGACTGTGAGCCTAGGACGATTCATCGCCGCAGGCTAGGTCTGTCACCTGTGCGTCAGATCCAGCTGGGCATCCACATGTGGGCTTGCCAGAACCAGAAAGGAACCTGCATCCCAGTCCAAATTGGCCAGAAGAAGATGCTGACAATCAAGCTGAGCAGACAGAACACCGCCACGAAGCGCACACCTCGTTCACGTTCATGTCGAGGCGCATCGCGTGACCCCCACACTTCGGCCAGAGCGAAGACGAGCGCGAGAATGAGGAACGGCTCAAAGACGATCGAATAAAACTGGAACACGGTGCGGTTGAGATACATCAACCAGGGCAGGTATCCGGCCGCCACACCAACCAAGACGAAACCAAATCGCCAATTCGGTCGACGGATCATCCGGTAAATCAGCCAGACCAGTGCAACGATGGCGGCATACCAGATGACCGGATTCGGGATGGGCGTGATGGCCGACGCGCAGTCGGCGAAGCCACATCCACTTTCACCGAGTTTTGAGCTTTCGAAGAACATGCTCGTCGGTCGAATAGCCAACAACCAGGTCAGCGGGCTCGTCTGATAGGGGTGCGATGCGGTCAACCCCACGTGGAATTCATACGCCTGTCGGTGATAGTCCCACAGCGCTTGAAACCACTCGGGAACCCAGGCGAATGCGCCCGTCCAGCGCAGGTCAGCGTGCGCGGTGTACCAATCGCGGTCGTACCCACCCGACGTCACAATCCAGCCCGTCCACGTCGAGAGATAGACAATGACAGCGGTCGGCACGAGAAGAATGAACGCCCCAATCGAACGGGCGACGCTCGGGCGGGGAAACCACGGCAAGCCGGCCGTGCGGCGGTCGATGATGTCCATGACGACGACCCAGACGCCAAAAAAAGCGAGGATGTAGATGCCCGACCACTTAATGCCGCACGCGAGACCAAACGTGACACCAGCCGCGAGAAGCCACGGTCGCCAGAAAATGGCATGCTCGTGCGCGCGAATCCATGCGCGATCGCGGAGCACAAAATAGGCGGCAGCCAACACGGCGGTCGTAAGCAAGCCATCCAAAATCGTGACGCGCGAAAGCACGATGGCCTGACCATCAATCGCCAATAAAAAGCCCGCG
>JBMOEY010000024.1:0-18851 GCA_049314515.1 Microbacteriaceae bacterium | reverse complement strand
AATCGCGCAAAGTGAATGTCCTCGATGCCGTCAAGTACTTTCGTCACCAGGCGTAGTCCACTCGACGCGTCCGGCAAGTCGACTTGAGTGATATCGCCCGTAATGACCATTTTCGAGTTGAATCCCAGTCGAGTCAGGAACATCTTCATTTGTTCTGGCGTGGTGTTCTGAGCCTCATCCAGCACGATAAACGAATCGTTGAGCGTTCGACCGCGCATGTACGCCAGTGGGGCAACTTCAATCGTTCCGACGGCCAGGAGTTTGGGTACCAACTCGGGATCGAGCATTTCGTTCAAGGCGTCAAAAAGTGGTCGCAGGTACGGATCGATTTTGTCCGTGAGCGAACCCGGTAAGAAGCCCAGTCGCTCTCCCGCTTCCACAGCCGGTCGCGTGAGAATGATGCGGCTGACCTCTTTGCGTTGAAGAGCTTGAACGGCCTTGGCCATCGCGAGATAGGTTTTGCCCGTTCCGGCGGGACCAATGCCAAAGACAATCGTGTTGTTGCTGATCGCCTGCACATAGTTGTGTTGACCCAGTGTCTTGGGACGGACCAGCTTCCCCCGTGACGAGAGTATGGCCTCCCCCATCGTTCCACCGAGCGTGGTCGCAGTGTCTGCGTCGATGTGCCTCGCGGCTGACGACACGTCATCTGCCTCGAGCGTCACTCCGCCACGAACAAGTTCAATCAGCTCAAGTAAAAGTCGTTGTGCTTCGATGACTTGAATCTGGGCCTCTGGCGTCTCGGGTGCCACGAGTCGAATTTCGTTACCGCGAACCAGGACATCGACGAGCGGAAATTCACGCTCCAGCCTGGTGAGCAAACGATCTTGAGGGCCTAGCAGTCGAACCATTTCAATACCGTCGATTTCGATTGGCACGGGACTGCTCGAAAGATCAGACAAGCGAGCTCTCCTGTAAATCACCGGCGAGTACGTGTGCGTGCACGTGAAAAACTGTCTGGCCCGCCGTCACGCCCGAGTTGAAAATTAACCGAAATTCGCCGTTGGCATGCTCTCGAGCGAGAGAACGAGCAACGTTGATCATCTCAGAGAGCAGGTCGGGGTCTGCATCGGCAAGTTCACTCACGTTGTGATATTGCTGCGTTTTAGGGATAACAAGCAGGTGCACCGGTGCCTGCGGGTTAATGTCGTTGATGGCAATCAGTCGGTCATCCTCGAACACAATCTCGGCAGGAATCTCCCGATTGATGATGCGCGTAAAGATCGACGGTTCGTCTGATGACATGGTTCTATCGTAGGCGTTGTGAGGCGACGCAAACTGAGGCTTACCAGCGTCCGAGCGACGCGTTGATGGCGGAGAGAAAAGCCGGACCAGCGGTGGATGACCGCAAAATATGTGCGCCGAGTCGCACGCGCACCGCACCGGCCTGAGTGAAGAGTTCAAGCTCTGCTGGCGTGATTCCGCCTTCGGGCCCGACCACAATGGCAATATCGCGACCTGATTGGCGTGCCTCGGTGACGCGCTGCGACCACGCGCGTTCGCTCGCCACGTCACCGTGGGGGTCAAGAACGAGAATCAACGCGTGTCCGAGTTCCGAGCAGAGCGTTTCGGTTGACACATAGTGGCGCACCGCAGGAAGAAATGCGCGTAGACACTGCTTAGTGGCCTCCCGCACGATTGTTCGCCATCGATCTTCACCCCGAGCAATCTTGTCCCCGGTCCAGAGCGAAATGCACCGACTCGCACTCCATGGCACAATCTCGTCCACCCCGAGCTCAGTTGCGGCCTCGATTGCCCGCTCATCTCGATCGCCCTTAGTCAGCGCTTGAACGAGTGTCACGCGAGGCGTGGGTCGCGCGACCAATTCACTTCGAAGCACACGGAAGTCGACTCTGTCTTTCTCCACGCGCAACGCCTCAACTGTCGCCACAAGCCCTGCGCCATTACCCAGGAGCACGGTTTCCCCGGGGCGAATTCGACTCACGCTGCCTGCGTGTCTCGCCTCGGCGCCGACGAGAGAAAGCGTGTCACCTTCGAGCGCCGAATTGAGCGATTCATCGAGATAAAAGTGCGACATGTGCTCTAGAAGAATCGGTCGCGAAGTTTGGCGAAAATGCCTTGCTGGAAGGCGGCAATCTTCGGCGCAGGCGCCTTGTGAACTTTGGCGAACTCGCCGAGGGCATCTTTCTCTTTGCTCGACAGCTTCGTCGGTGTGACGACGTGGATGCCCACCTTGAGGTCTCCGCGACCCGAACCCCGGAGGCGACCAACGCCGCGATCGCGAACGGTGAGTACATCGGAGCTCTGAACACCAGGCTTGATATCGAGCGTGACCTCACCATCGAGCGCTGAAAATGTCACGTTCGTGCCCAGTATCGCGTCCACCATGGATATTTCGAGGGTGCACAACAAGTCGTCTTGAGCGCGGTTAAACACGTCGTCGTGTGTCACTCGGATTTCGAGATAGAGATCTCCGTTGGGACCTCCGCCCGGGCCCGACTCGCCCTGGCCGGGTAAGTGCAGACGCACTCCCGTGTCGACTCCAGCTGGAACGTCGACCGGCACTGTGCGTCGAGCTCGGACACGACCTTGCCCCGCACAGGCTGAGCAGGGGTGAGGAATTGTGCTGCCGAATCCTCGACACGAGCCGCACGGGGCACTCGTCACGACGTTTCCGATGAGAGAACGAACCGTGCGCTGGATATTTCCCGAACCTCGGCAGATGTCGCACGTGGTGGGCGCAGTGCCGGGTTGGGCGCCACTTCCCGAGCACGTCGCGCACTCCACAGCGGTGTCGATCTCGAGTTCCTTGGTGACACCGAAGATGACCTCTGCCAAGGTGACATCGAGCCGGATGAGCGCGTCCTGACCGCGTTCCCGGCGTGACCTCGGACCGCGAGATGCGCCTCCGCCAGCTCCGCCAAAGAACGTCGAGAAAATATCGCTAAAGTCGCCGAATCCTCCGGGGAATCCCGCTTGGGGGCCCATGTCATATTGCTGGCGCTGCGCCGGATCGGACAAGACTTCGTATGCGTGGGTCACCAACTTGAACTGTTCCTGCGCCCCGGGGTCCGGGTTGACATCGGGATGTAGCTCGCGCGCGAGTCGTCGATAGGCCTTCTTGATTGTCTCTGCATCAGCATCGCGAGGCACATCAAGAACCTCATAATGGTCTGCCACGAATGCGCTCCTCATTTCACTTTTCACAACCACAACTCACCAATCGATAAGTCGCTCACAACTCGCTACGCATTGAGTAGCCGAGACAGATAGCGCGAAACCGCGCGCACAGCCGCCATGTTTGCGGAGTAGTCCATTCTGGTTGGCCCAAGGATTCCCACCATGGCGTTCTCGCCCGCGGATGAATAGGCGCCGGCCATAAGGCTGGCTGCGCGCAACCCCGACTCGGCGTGCTCGCTTCCGATTGACACCGCAATTTCACTCGAGTCATCAACTAATTCGCACATGAGTTTGAGCAGCACAACCTGTTCTTCGATTGCGTCAAGAACCGGATACAAGTTTCCCGAGAAGTCTTCTTCCGTTCGGACCAGATTTGCCGCGCCCGAGACGGCCAGTTTTTGCGTGCGGTTTGCGGCAACCAACTCAGAAATTGCGATCGCAACCGCCCGCGCAATCGACGATGCGCGGGTATCAAATTCCTTATCGAAGTTGCTCAGTACGGACTGTGCTTCGGAGAGTGGTCGACCTGACACAAAACCGTTTGTCCGGAGGGTCAAGTCGTTCAATTCTTCGTCATTCACGTCGCGCCCGCACTCGACGAGTCGCTGATCGATCCGCCCATTGTCGGTAATGAGAATGCACAGCAGGCGCGCGTTACCCACATTGACAAGCTCGATGCGCTTGACTTTGGCAGAGCCGAGGGAGGGATACTCCACGACTGCGACCTGCCGAGTGAGTTGCGAGAGCAGCCGAGATGTTCGCTGAAGCAAATCGTCAAAATCGTGCGACTCATCGAGAAATTTTTCGATCGCATGACGCTGATTTGCAGAAATCGACTTCGTCTCGGCCAGGTGATCGACAAAAAGTCGGTATCCCTTGTCGGTGGGAACCCGCCCGCTCGACGTGTGAGGTGCGACGATGAGGTTCTCTTCTTCAAGAAGGGCCATTTCGTTGCGAATTGTGGCCGGTGAGACTCCGAAGTTGTGACGGTCGACGATGGATTTTGACCCGACGGGTTCACGAGACTCCACGTAGTCCTGAACGATGGCGCGAAGCACATCGAGTCCGCGTTGAGAGACCATCCGTTCCTCACTCTGACGTAGGAGGTGCTTTGTCGATTGACTAGCACTCGAGAACCATGAGTGCCAATATTACCGCTTTCGCCTTGGCACAATCTTGTGTTGCTGACAAACAAACATGGGGGTACCTTGTTCGATGCAGAACCTCTATTTCAATCATTGGAAGGAATCAGGCCATGAGCACACCTAACTCAGACAAGCTGAGCACCCAAGAAGAACGTCAATGGGTTTCCCTCGGCGACATCCTCGGTATCGTTGGATTTTTTATTCCATCGCTCATCGTCTGGTTGGTCGGCAAAGACCGCAGCGCCTTCGTCGCAAGTCAGGCGAAAGAGTCGCTCAACTTTCAAATTTCAATCGCAATTTACTTCGTGGCCGCGTCAATCCTCGCCGCGGTCACCCTGGGGCTCCTGAGCCTCCTCCCGTTGGCAGTGTGGATCGTCATGGTAATTTTCTGCATCATCGCGTTCACAAAGACGAAAGATGGAAACGCCTACACGTATCCCCTCACGATTCGCATCATCAAGTAACGAAAAAAATCTTCATGGCGGCGGGGTGGCGAAACGGCGTCACCCCGCCTCTATTTTTGTGAATCAATCGCAAGGTTGATGTGCCATGATGACGTCGACGTGAACCCCGGAGAAAGGTCAAGCAATGTCAAACACCACGCCCGCATCGCCTCGAGCAAAGGCTGCTCCAAAGCCCGCGGCCAAACCCGCCGCGAAGCCCGCCGCCAAGTCGCCGGCGAAATCACCTGCGGCTGAGTCAACCTCCGCGACCAAAGCCGCTACTGAGGCGCCACGCATCAGCCCCTATGCAGGATTCACCCCGCTCTCGCCGAGTGACGAAAAGTTGTGGTCTGCGTTGATCCAGCTAGGTGGTATTTTCATCTACTTCGCGGCTCCGCTCATTGGTTATTTACTGCTTCGTCAGCGAGGCCCGTTTGTACGTGAGCACTCCGTCGCGGCATTGAACTGGCAGCTGTCACTCTTGCTTTACTGCTTCGCTTCATCGATTTTGCTGTTCGTTGTCGTTGGCACCATTCTGCTCAGCGCGTTGGCTGTGCTCAACATTGTCTTCAGCATTTTGGCCACGATGCACGCCCATCGCGGGCAGCTCTACGTTTACCCGCTTTCCATCAAGTTCATTCGCGCCTAAGACGCAACCTCGACACCCGTCACCGTCAGCACTGACGGTGACGGGTTCTTCATTGTCTAATCGGTAAGTTGGCGAACAACATAGTCAGCGAGCAAGCGCCCGCGCAACGTCAGGACAAGAGTTCCACGAGCCAACGCATCCGCATCAAGCATGCCTTCTTCCGCTAGCTGCATTGCTCGCTCGCCAGCGAGAACCGACACCTCATTCAAGGTCAAGCCTTCCGCCAGTCGAAGTCGAAGCAAGACCGTCTCCAAATAACGCTCCTCGAGGTCAGGAGTCTCGCGGGCCGCAGCCGGCGAATCGCCGGCGAGCACTCGTTGTGCGTAGGCATTCGGATGCTTCACGTTCCACCAGCGCACACCGCCGACGTGACTGTGCGCACCGGGTCCGAAACCCCACCAGTCATGATTGACCCAGTAGGCGGTGTTGTGTCTCGACCGTTCGCGCGCGCTTCGAGCCCAATTGCTGACCTCGTACCAGTCAAAGCCAGCCCGTGAGAATGTGTCATCCGCGAGTTCATACATGTCCGCAACAAGATCGTCATCAGGGGGAGCCAGCTCGCCACGCCGAATGCGTCGCTCGAGTGCCGTACCTTCTTCGACGATCAAGGCATAGGCCGAGATGTGTCCACTTTGCAGTGCAAGAGCTGATTCGATGCTGATGCGCCAATCGTCGAGCGATTCACCCGGAGTGCCGTAGATGAGATCAACGCTGACATCGAGTCCGGCATCCTTCGCCCAACCAACGACCTCAGGAACTCGTTCCGGATTGTGCGTGCGATCGAGGTTGGCAAGCACGTGCGGTACCGCCGATTGAACACCCAAACTCACGCGAGTGACGCCTCCCTCGGCGAGTTTGTGCAGGTAATGAGCATCCACCGAATCGGGGTTCGCTTCGACGGTGACTTCGGCATCTTCGGCTAACCCAAAGTCGTCGCGCAGTTGTCTCAGCACCCTCAGGAGGTCTCGTGCAGGCAGCAGAGTGGGCGTTCCTCCGCCAAAGAACACCGTGGTCAGCTCACGATCGCGTCCGCAATCAAGGACTGACGTGGCGAGCTCGATTTCGCGAAGAACGTGGTCGGCGAAATCGTCGCGCCGGGCGCCCTGCAATTCTTCGCCCGTGTACGTGTTGAAGTCGCAATAGCCACAACGAACGCGACAAAACGGAACGTGCACGTAGGCCGACAGCGGCGCTCGTGAGGCGCGCGCGAAATCTGGCAGCGCACCATTACTCGGCGCCACGTCTCCCTCGGGCAGTGCGCCCGCCACTAGCCAACCGATTTCACGGCATTCAGCGCACGAGCGCACCGCACCCGGATGCGCTGCTCGCGAAGTCGAAGCACCGGCGCAATCAGTGCCACTGACCAGTGGCGATACATAGCCGTGACCGTCATCACGTGAGACCACACGGTGTCGTCATCGCGCCACTCAACACTGAAGAGACGCTCACCACTGACCGGCCAGTGCGACAGCGTACCCAACGCAAAAGCAACTTGTCGGTCCTCGTTGATCGCGTAAATAACCCGGTAATCTTCTCCGCGGCTGATCGGCCACCACGAATTGGCCACGTGAATGGTCGGCGACTCACCTCGCAGAGCTGTCACGTCTATGGGCGATCCGTCGCTCGACATCGCACGGAGGCCCGCTCGATCGAAAAACATGCCACTCAATAAGTCTGTCGACGCCGAAGAAAATCTCTCCGCCCCCGACCCGATTCGACGGGAGGTCCTGGCTGCTCGAAAACCCGCGGGCGGAAATCGCAGCACATCCGGCTCCGCGGTGACACCCACTGTCGCGTAGGTCACTTGGTTTGCTCGAAAGGATGAGCGTCGTGGACCGGACACGCTACTTCTTCTTCACCTCGTCGTCGCCCGACAGCGCAGCAATGAATGCCTCTTGAGGTACTTCCACGCGACCGACCATCTTCATGCGCTTTTTTCCCTCCTTCTGCTTTTCGAGCAATTTTCGCTTGCGGGTGATGTCGCCACCGTAACACTTGGCGAGCACATCTTTACGAATAGCACTGATGTTCTCACGGGCAATGATGCGCGCACCGATGGCGGCTTGGATGGGAACCTCAAACTGCTGACGAGGGATGAGTTTCTTCAACCGCTCGGTCATCATCAGACCATAGGAATACGCCTTGTCTTTGTGAACAATTGCGCTAAACGCGTCGACGGTTTCACCCTGCAGCAGAATGTCGACCTTCACGAGATCGGATTCCTGTTCACCCGCCGGTTCGTAATCGAGCGAGGCATAACCCTGGGTTCGACTCTTGAGATGGTCAAAGAAGTCGAACACGATCTCACCGAGTGGCATGTTGTATTTGAGCTCCACACGATCTTCACCGAGGTACTCCATGCCCAGCATGGTGCCACGGCGACTCTGGCAGAGCTCCATGATGGTACCGACATAATCTTTGGGTGCGAGGATGGCCGTCTTCACAACGGGTTCGCGAACCGAGTCAATCTTGCCCGTCGGGTATTCGCTCGGGTTGGTCACGGTGACGGTTTTCTTGTCTTCGGTCGTCACCTCGTAGGGGACGCTTGGGGCCGTTGCAATGAGATCAAGACCAAATTCACGCTCGAGTCTCTCGGTAATAATTTCGAGGTGGAGCAGTCCGAGAAAGCCGCAACGGAATCCAAAACCAAGGGCGACCGAGGTCTCCGGTTCATAGTTCAAAGACGCGTCAGAAAGTTTGAGTTTGTCGAGTGCCTCGCGAAGAAGCGGGTAATCACTGCCGTCGATCGGATAGAGCCCGGAGAACACCATGGGCTTCGGTTCGGTATAACCGGGTAACGCATTCGACGCCGGCTTCGCCGCGTCGGTGATCGTGTCACCCACCTTCGACTGGCGCACGTCTTTCACGCCGGTGATGAGGTAGCCCACTTCACCCACACCGAGGCCCTTCGTTGGCACCGGCTCGGGCGAACTCACGCCGATTTCGAGAAGCTCGTGGTTGGCGCCCGTCGACATCATCTTGATGCGTTGGCGCGGAGCCAATTGGCCGTCGATGACGCGCACATAGGTGACGACGCCTCGGTACGCGTCGTACACAGAATCGAAAATCATCGCGCGGGCTGGCGCTGTGGGGTCGCCGACAGGAGGCGGAACGAGTTCGACGACGCGGTCGAGCAGGGCATCCACCCCGACGCCGGTTTTTCCCGAAACGCGCAACACGTCCTCAGGCTTGCCGCCAATCAAGCTCGCGAGTTCTTTGGAGTACTTCTCCGGGTCAGCAGCCGGCAAGTCAATCTTGTTGAGCACCGGGATGATCGTGAGGTCGTTCTCCATCGCCAGGTAAAGGTTCGCCAGCGTCTGGGCCTCGATACCCTGCGCGGCGTCGACGAGAAGTATCGCGCCCTCACATGCCGCGAGCGAGCGACTGACCTCGTAGGTGAAGTCGACGTGGCCCGGCGTGTCAATCATGTTCAACGCGAAAGTATGTCCCGCGACCTCCCACGGCATGCGCACGGCTTGCGACTTGATCGTGATACCGCGTTCCCGCTCGATGTCCATGCGATCGAGGTATTGCGCGCGCATTGAGCGGTCATCCACAATTCCAGTAATTTGCAACATACGGTCGGCAAGGGTCGACTTGCCGTGGTCGATGTGCGCAATGATGCAAAAGTTGCGGATCTGTGTGGGCAAAGTCGATGCTGGCTGAAGTGGATTCGAAGCTCGTGGTGACATCGCCCTCTAGTCTCCCACGACGACGATGCCGGTTTAACCACGGGTACGAAAGCTGGTAGGCTAGGGAACCGGTTTGCGCGCGGTCCCACACCAGCGCGACGAGTCACGAAAAGCGCCCTCTTCGCCGATCGCGACGCATCACGAATCCAACACAACAGCAAAGGCTTTTACACGTGGCAAATATCAAGTCGCAAATGAAGCGCATCGGTACCAACGAAAAGGCACACGAGCGCAACAAGGCCGTCAAGAGTGAGGTCAAGACCGCCGTGCGTGCAACTCGCACCGCAGTCGCCGCTGGAGACAAGACCAAGGCAGAGGCCGCACTGCAGGTCGCAACAAAGAAGCTCGACAAGGCCGTGAGCAAGGGCGTTCTGCACAAGAACAACGCTGCGAACCGCAAGTCGGCCATCGCGAAACAGGTTGCAAGCCTGTAATCGCAATTCGCGATACACAAGTCATGAAAACCCCCGCCGATGTCGGCGGGGGTTTTCTGTAAACCGCGTCGAGTTCTCCCGAATGCTCAGCTAGCTACGCCCGAAGTTGGCAACAACCTCAATCATTCGCTCAATCGAATACACCGGGTCGCGAGAGGCGCCCTTGACGTTGGCGTCTGCCTCGGCCACGGCGATGATGGCAATGCGCAGTCCGGGTTCATCCCAACCCGATTGAAGGTCACGACGAGCTCGATCATTTTGCCATGGAGCGGCCCCGACGACACTCGCCAACTCATTGGCCGAGCGCCGATCTCCCCACACCTTCGCCATGAGACGTAATTTGCTGGCAAACGTTGCCACAATGGGAACGGGGTCGGCGCCGGTCTCGAGTGCATGACGCAACGAGACGAGAGCGTCACCTCGTCGGCCTGCCAATGCGAAATCGGCGACCTTGAATGCAGTTGTCTCCACTCGGCCGCCGTAATACTGCTCCACGAGTCGCTCGTCGATGTCACCGTCAGCATCGGCCATGAGTTGTGCGCACGCGTTTGCGAGCTCACTCCCACTCGACGAGAAGGCCGAAACAAGTGCTCGAACGGCACCCGGCGTAATCGACCGACCTGCGCGGCGGAATTCAGCCACCGTGAAATCATGTTTGTCGGCATCGCTCTTGATCTCCGCGCAGACAACTTCCGTGCCGTTTCCCACTCCGGCACGAATCTGATCAAGCAAACGTTTGCCACGTACTCCCCCAGAGTGCCGCAGAATCAGCGTCGTGTCGGAATCCGTCGCCTCAATGTATGCGAGGGCGTCCTCCAGAAATTCGTCGTTGCACTTCTCGACATTGCTCACTCGAATCAGCCGTGGTTCACCAAAAAGTGACGGGCTTGCCAGAGACGTGAGTGTTCCGTAGGCGTAGTCGGTGGCATCGACGTCATGTATCTCGACGTTGGGGTCTGCGTCGCGCAGTTGGTCACGAATGGTCGACGAAGCACGGTCGGCCAGGAATCCTTCGGGCCCCGTCACCAGCACCACGGGGGCAACAGTCGCCGCGTCCCAGCTGAGCGAGGGAATGACTGACTTCGGCTTCGCTGCCCCGCGCGCAGAACCGGAGCGCGGCGTTGTGGTGGCCATGCGCGAAAGCCTACCGCGCACTCCAGACCTCGAGTCGTTGCCCTGCGCGACGCACCAGCAGGAGCCCGTGGCGGTCGGTTCGATACACCTGAGTTTGGGACTCGGCGAGCAACGTCAACGCCCGATCGGTTGGATGCCCGTACCCGTTGTCCTCCCCCACCGAGATAAGGCCAATCAGCGCATGAAGTCGCTCGTAGAGTTGGGTGCTCTGATCGGCAGACCCGTGATGTGCGACCTTTACGATCGTGACTGGCTTCACGGCCGTCGACGAAAGCAGTGCATGCTGGGCTTCCTCGCCGAGGTCGCCCAGAAAGATGGCGCTGATGTCGGGCTCACCAGCCCAGTCGGTGCGAATCACGAGCGAGCCTGGATTGCCGCTTTGCATGTCAGGATGCCCCGGAACGGGCCATAGCTCACGCCACCGAAAACCCGCCTCGCCGAGGTCGCCGCTCAAGCCTGCGCGACCATACTGAACCTCGGCTCCGGCGTCACGCAGGTCCTCCACCACACCCTGTTCGAACAGATCAACCGGTTTTCCAACGATTGCCCGGTCAACTCGCTGCGCGACCGCCGGGTAGGCGCCGCAGTGATCGATGTCGTAGTGAGTGAGCACGAGCAGTGAAACCCGGGAAACTCCGAGCCGGTCGAGGCACTCGCTGAGCAGTGGCTCATCTCGCCCCGTGTCTATCATCATGACCGACTGTGCCGACGCACTTGGTCGAACGAGCAGAGCGTCGCCCTGACCGACGTCACAGGCGGCAATCACCCAATCGGCCGGCGTGCCGACTCGACGCCAGGAGTCAACAATCACGGTTGTCGTCACCGAGACACCCAACGTCAAAGCCACGACAATCGCGGCCGTACGACGAGCTCGTGGCCATAACAGCGCGGCAATCACACCCGCGGACATCAGCAGAGAAGCGGCCAGACCGCAGAGCCCCGTCGGCCACACCGTGCGTGCGAACGGCAGGTGAGCACACGCGTGGGCCACGCACGCGATCCATTGAGCAGGAATCCAGCACAACCACAACAGCGCCGAACCGACCGCGGGTGACAGTCCAAGAACCACGGCTGCACTGATGCCGGTTACCGTTGCCACTGGAGCGGCCGGCTCGGTGAGGATGTTGGCCAGGATGCCGTAAACGGGCAGTCCGGGCGTCAGTAATCCGACAACGGGTTGGCACACGAGCTCGGCTGCCAAAGGGATGGAAATCAAAAGCGCGAGCCGGTGGGGCATCCACTCACTCAGCCGCCGAGCGAGTGGCGGAGCCAGCAGGAGCAACGCACCGGTGGCCAGCACCGACAACGTAAATCCCACATCGACGGCCCATTCCGGGTCGACGACAAGCAAGCACAGCACCGCCACTCCGAGCACCGGAACCCCGCGCGATGGTTGACCGAAACTGACTGACACGAGCAAAATGGCCGCCATCACGCTCGCGCGGATCACGCTCGGTTGAGGCCCCACGATCGTCACGAAGAGGGCCAGAGCGAGGGTGGCGCTCAGCGTGCGCATCCATCGACCGCCCCCACACGCAGCGACGACGGCAACAACACCCGCGACGACAATCGCACAATTCGCACCCGACACCGCAACGAGGTGCGTGAGCGAAACCGCCTTCATGTCCTGATCGAGCGCCGGCTTCAGCAGCGACGTGTCGCCCACCGCCAGCCCGGCAACGAGTTGATTGCCCGGCTCCGGCAAAATTCGCGCCGCTTCAATGAGTCGGTTGCGCAGCTCTGTGGCCCACTCCACGTCGAACGATGTGGATGCCCCAAATCGCGGCCGTTCGAGCGGAACTCGAGACCACAGCGCAACCGCCAGGGCCACGATCATGAAACCCGCCAAAAATACGCTCTCTCGAGCGCGGTCGATGACACGCTCCGATGTGGCAGGAGCGCGGACCGAGAGACCTGCCCCGACGATAACGGCGATGCATCCGAGTGCGATGAGACCTGCGGCAGCGCACCAGTGACTTTCGCGCGGCAACGCTCTCGTGGTCGAAACCGTGATTGCAAGAGCTCCCCATGCCATCACAGCCGGAACGGCAAATCGAAGATTTCGCCACGTCACCGCAGTTGTCAGGCCTGATGCCACACCTGTGTTCATGGCGTAACGAGAGGCGAGAGTGTGGCGAAGAGTTTGTCGCCGATTCCACTCACGTCGTTGAGCTGGTCGACACTCGTGAATCCGCCGTGGGCGGTTCGCCAATCGATGATTCTTTGCGCGAGAGTCGGACCGATGCCGGGAAGGGAATCGAGAATAGTCAGGTCGGCTCGACTGAGACTAATCGGCGCGGACGATCCGCCGCCGCCCACGGCGGTCGAGATTCCGACCCCGCATGCCGTTGCATCACCCACGCGGGAGGTAACGATGAGCTGCTCACCGTCGCTCAGCGGGCGCGCCAGGTTAATCGCACACTCGTCGGCCTGAGGCGTGAGACCACCCGCGGCCATGATGGCATCGACGATGCGCGAGCCAGGTGCGACCAGATAGAGCCCCGGGGACGACACCTCACCGACCACATGCACCCAGGTCCCCTCGTCATCGAGCTGAGAAAACGTTCCGGTCGAGGACGGGGGTGCAGTCGAATGGCGTGACGCGCTGTCACGAGAACTAAAAGTTTCCAGCACAACGGGAGTCGACTTTCCCCACGGTGCGAGCAATGAGACGGCGACCGCAACAGCGACGATGACGAGGCCGAGGACGATGAGGGTTCCGGTTCGTGGGGCGCGCATCCATCGAGATTAGGTCGACCAAGCCACACGGGCCCATACCGGAAACCTCACGGGGAGCATTGCAAAAACGGCACCCGCGTGCAGAACTAGACGAGCAATAGATTACGTCGCGGGCTTTGTGGTGATGCTCACAATTTTTGGTGCCCGAACAATAATGTTGACGATGTCCCGACCTTCGAGGGTGCGAATGACACCCGCCGTCGCACGGGCCAGGGCCTCGAGTTCGGCTTCAGTGGCACTCGGTGCAACGTCAAACTTGTCGCGCACCTTGCCATCAACCTGAACCACGCACGTCACACTGTCGTGAACGAGCAGGGCGGGATCCGCATCGGGCCACACCACATGCGACACACTCGGCGTATGCCCGAGCGACTCCCACATATCTTCGGCCGTGAACGGCGCATACAGGTCAAGCATCATCGCGACGGTCTCGGCAGCTTCGCGGACGGCCGGATCGGCGCCACCCGCGCCGGTATCGATGACCTTTCGAGTTGCATTGACGAGTTCCATCAAGCGCGCCACGAGCACGTTGAACTTGAAACCTTCGACGAGCGTGGGAGCCTCGGCGAGTACGCCATGCGTCACGTGGCGTAGCGCGGCATCACCGCTCGCTGCGGCAACTCCGGGTGCACTCGTCACATCGTTTGCCAACCGCCATGCGCGAGCCAAGAACTTATTCGACGCCGACGGGGATACGTCGGCCCAGTCGATGTCATCCTCGGGTGGCCCTGCAAACGCCATGGTCAGGCGCACCGCATCCACACCGTGCTCTTCGAGTTGGTCACTCAGACGAACGAGGTTGCCCTTGGATTTGCTCATGGCCGAACCATCCATCAACACCATGCCCTGGTTGAGCAACGCCGTGAACGGCTCCTCGAAATCGATATGCCCGAGGTCAAACAGAACCTTGGTAATGAACCGCGCATATAGGAGGTGCAAAATGGCGTGCGTCACTCCACCGACATACTGGTCGACTGGCGCCCACTTCTTGGCTTCGGCCGGGTCGAAAGCTTGCGTCGAGTCGTGGGGTGAGAGAAAGCGCAAGAAGTACCACGATGAGTCGACGAACGTGTCCATCGTGTCGGGGTCACGGCGAGCAGGCGAACCGTCGCGCGGGTCGGGCACGTTCACCCAGTTTTCGGCGGCACCGAGTGGCGACTGACCTTTGGGCTGCAGGTTGAGGCCCTCCGTCGGTGGCAGCTCCACCGGCAACTGGTCGAACGCAACGGGAATCTCTTCACCGTCAGAGCCATGAATAATCGGGATGGGCGTTCCCCAGTAACGCTGGCGCGAAATGAGCCAGTCGCGCAGTCGGAAGTTGGTCGCCCTCTCGCCGGTTCCGCGCGCGCCCAAGAGCTCAATGGATCGAGCGATGGCGTCCTTTTTTGACAGCCCGTCGAGCTCGCCCGAGTTGATCATCACACCGTCGCCATTGGTGGCCACACCGGTGACGCGTGGGTCGTTGTCGACGCCGTCAGTGGAGAGAACATCCACGACTATCTTTACCGGCAACTCAAACTTCAGCGCAAAGTCGAGGTCGCGCTGGTCGTGCGCCGGCACTGCCATGATCGCGCCGTGACCGTAATCGGCGAGAACGTAGTCGGCTGCCCAAATCGGCAACCTCTCCCCGTTGAGCGGATTGATTCCATACCGACCCAAAAACACGCCGGTCTTCGGTCGGTCGGTGCTCTGGCGTTCGATTTCGTTCGACTTCTGCACTTCGGTCAAGTAGGCGGCGAAAGCGGCCTGCGTCGCCTCATCTGCGCCGGCAACGAGTTCGCTCGCGAGGTCGGCATCCGGGGCAACGACCATAAAGGTGGCGCCGAAGAGAGTGTCGGGGCGCGTGGTGAATACCGTGACCGGCTCGTCTCGACCCTCAATCGCGAACTGCACATCGGCGCCCTGTGAGCGACCGATCCAGTTGCGCTGCATCGTGAGTACTTTGCTTGGCCACTTACCCTCGAGTGTGTCGAGGTCGTCGAGGAGACGGTCGGCGTAGTCGGTGATTTTGAAGTACCACTGGGTGAGCTTCTTCTTGACGACCATCGCACCCGAGCGCTCCGACGTGCCATCCGGCAACACTTGCTCGTTAGCAAGCACCGTCTGATCGACCGGGTCCCAGTTGACCCACGAGTCCTTGCGATAGGCCAAGCCCTTCTTGTACATCTCCAAAAACAGCCACTGGTTCCACTTGTAATATTCGGGATCGCTCGTGTGCAACACGCGAGTCCAGTCGAAGCTGGCGGCATAGCGGCGCATCGACTTCTTCTGTTGCTCGATGTTGTCGTAGGTCCAAGTGACCGGGTTCAGCCCGCGCTTGATGGCCGCGTTTTCAGCCGGCAGTCCGAACGAATCCCAGCCGATGGGATGCAAAACGTTGAAGTTGCGATGGCGCCAATAACGCGCAATGACGTCACCGAGCGCGTAGGCCTCGGCGTGCCCCATGTGCAGGTCGCCCGAGGGGTACGGGAACATGTCGAGCACGTACTTACGCTCGCGGGTGTCGGCCGGGTCGTCGGAGCGAAACGGCTCCAACTCATCCCAAATGGGCAGCCATTTTTCTTGAATTTTCGCGAAGTCGAACGTCGCTTCTTCGTGCTCAGTCATGTCAGGCTCGAGTTTACTTTGGTTGACGGCTCGTCAGTTTGCGCCTCGTCAGTTTGCGCCTCATCAGTTTGCGCTCGGCACGTCGAACGAAGTTTCGGCAAGGTCGGCTCCGAGCGCGGTCAGCAACGGACGCGCCTTTACGAGTGTCTCCTCCCACTCGTCGAGTGGTATCGAGCCCGACGTGATGCCGCCACCGGTACCGATGTACCCCTGCAAACCGTGCAACACGATGCTGCGAATCACCATCGCAAAGTCGCACGAGCCGTCGAGCGAGAGATATCCAAAGGCACCCGAGTAGATGCCGCGAGGGCCGGCTTCAAGCTCGCACAGGATGCGCATGGCCGACAACTTCGGCGCGCCGGTCATCGAGCCCGCCGGGAAGCACGCCGCAAGCGCATCCACCGCCGTGATGCCCGAGGCTAGGTCGCCGCCGACCGTACTCACAAGCTGGTGCACACTCGCGTACGACTCCACGTCGAACAGCTTTTCGACGATCACCGAGCCGACCTCGCAGACGCGACCGAGGTCGTTGCGCATGAGATCGACAATCATGAGGTTTTCGGCACGCTCTTTTTCATTCGTGCGCAATTCGTCGGCCAAAGCGGCATCGACGTTAGCGTCGGTACTCCGAGGGCGAGTTCCCTTGATTGGTTTCGTCGTGGCGTGGCCATCTGGCGTAACGGAAAGAAACACCTCGGGTGAGGCACTGAGCAGACTCACGCCTCCCGCGACGATGAGACCGCCGTGGTGGGACGGGTTCGCCACTCGAAGCCGGTCGTAGACGTCAAACGGGTTCGGTGGTGCCTCAAACTCCAGTTCAATGCGATTGGTCAAGCACAATTGGTAGGCATTACCTGCGCGGATCTCAGCCAGACACGATTCGATGAGGCTTTCGTAGGTCGTGTGGTCGTGGCGCAGTGATGCGGAGAGCACGCGCGGTGTTTCTCGTGGTAACGAAGATTGCCGTGACGTCGCCGCGACGGCATGCGTCACCTCGTGCACCCATTCGTCGTCTCCGTCGAGACTCAACGCGAACACACGTTGCGCCGCGTGGTCATATTCGATGGCGCGATCGATGTACATAAAGCACGCATCGGGAATGTCCTCCTGGACGTCTGTGGCACGCGCTGCGGGGGCTCCCATCGTCTGGGCTCCCCATTCATACCCCAGCCACCCGACCCAGCCGAGGCGAAAGCCGACGCCGTGATCGGGCGGCGAGTCCGAATCCTCTTGGTGAGCAGGAGGCTCAGCGGGAGGGATCTGTGGCGAGTGAAGATTTTCCCGCAAATACTCAAAAATGGTCGTGTCAACGTTGCGTTGGCGACCGTGAGAAACGATTCGCTCCGTGACGCTGCCGTGCGTAACAGATGCACTGACGACGCGTCCGCGTCCCATCCCCAGATACGACCGACCCGACGCGTCCGACGTCGAGGGAGCAACGCCGGCGTCCAGCCACACCTGATACTCGGCTGTGCCGAACAAATAGCGACGTAACTCGCCCGGTGGCGCCCATCCGTCGACAGCAACGCGACGAACCCGGGAAGACATGTTTCGAGCCTATTCCGCACAGTACCTGCGCAGGCACCTCCCAGCTAAGCCACCACAATAGAAACATGACCGAGTCGACGCGTTACCGCTGGAATGGCACCGACTTTGTCGACATCACGGGTCTCCCGATTACTCCCTTACTTGCTGCCGACTCCTTTCTGGTGCGAGACGGTGGTGTCGTCGCATTTGGCACGCACGTGGCGAGATTCAATCGCGCGACCGAGAGCCAAGGCATGCTCTTTCCTTCCCCTGCGTACATCGATACCTTCGCCGCTCTGATTCCGAGAGTCGGCGATTGGTTCCCGCGCATCGACTTCACCGTTCGAGGTGAAATTGAATGCTGGATGCGCCCCGCACCGCCACTGGGTGAATCGGTCATCTTGACCACCGCCGACCACGACCCGCGCACGGAGCCAGAAATCAAGGGCCCCGACCTCACGGTGCTCAACTCGTTGCGCGACGACGCGCGCTCACGTGGCGCCGACGACGCCGTGATTCTCGACGATGCCGGGCACATCATCGACGGGGCCACCACCTGTCTCTTCTGGTGGCGCGATGGCGCGCTGTTGAGCCCACCGCCCGAAGCCGTGCGCGTCGACAGTGTGACCGCGCGCGTGATTGCCGAGATGGCGACTGAGCGCGGCATCCCGCTTTCGACCGAGGCAATCGAACCCGCGTCTCTTGAGGGGCTGACCGTGTGGGCAATCAATGCACTGCACGGCATTCGCGAGGTTACGGCCTGGGTTGACGGGCCGACACTGGCGCCGAACCCCGAACTGACGGCCGAGTGGCGCACGGCGTACGAACTCCGGCGAGCGCCACTGCCCCGCTGATGATTAACGACATCCTCAACTGGGTTATCGATCTCGTCGCGAGTGTCGATCCGGTGACACGCACGGCCATCGCCGGTGTCGCGGTCTTTCTCGAGACGTCGTTCTTGCTTGGGCTCGTCGTACCCGGCGATACGACTGTGTTGGTAGCCAGCACGGGTATTGCGAACACAAGTGAATACGTCGCAATGTTGCTGGTCGTCACTGGTGGCGCGCTGATTGGTGAGACCGTTGGGTTCTTTCTCGGGCGTTTTTTCGGTGAGCGTCTGCGACTCAGCCGTGCGGGCAGGTGGAATGGCGAGGAACGCTGGCAACAGGCCGACACGTTCGTGCATCGCCGAGGTGGGCCAGCCGTGTTCGCCAGCCGTTTTCTCCCGTTCTTTCATTCGGTCGTTCCGCTGACGGCCGGCATGACGGGGATGCGCTACCGCACGTTCATCGCCTGGACCGCGGCCGCGAGCGCCCTGTGGACGGGCATCTACGTGAGTC
>JBMOEY010000023.1:0-19040 GCA_049314515.1 Microbacteriaceae bacterium | reverse complement strand
GCCGGAGCCGGAGCGGGTGCAGGTGCAGGTGCAGGTTCGGGGGCCGGTGCAGGTGCAGGTTCGGGAGCCGGAGCAGGTGCCGGGGCCGGAGCAGGTTCAGGCGCGGATTCAACTGTCGCGACCGGCGCGGGGGCAGAAGACCCTGACCCGTCGCCAACAATTACGAGGACGGTGCCGACAGCAACAGTTTCGTCTTCCTGCACGAGAATTTGTTCCACGACGCCGGACACGGGAGACGGGATTTCAGTATCAACTTTGTCAGTCGAAACCTCAAGCAATGGCTCGTCGACCTCGACGCGGTCACCGACGTTCTTCAACCAACGTGTCACGGTACCCTCGGTTACACTTTCGCCAAGTGCCGGAAGACTGACGGATTCGCTCATGAAACTGATTCTCCTAGGTGAAAAGATTTGGCCTTAAATTCTAAGTGCGGTCCGCGTTAGAGAGTGTGGAGTGGCTTCCCTGCGAGATACAGGAATGCCTCACCCATTGATTCGTTTTGCGTTGGGTGCGCGTGAATCAACGGAGCAATGTCTTCTGGGTGCGCCTCCCAATTGACCGTGAGTTGGGCCTCTCCCGCAAACTCGCCCACTCGTGAGCCGATGGCGTGAACACCGACGACCGGGCCATCCTTAACTCGAACGACCTTGACAAGTCCCGGAGTGCCAATGATTTCGCTCTTGGCATTGCCCGCCAGGTTGTATTCGAAGGACGAAATCTGATCCGCTCCAAATTTCTCGGCGGCCTTTGACTCGGTCAGGCCTACAGACATGATTTCTGGCTCGCAATACGTAACTTTGGGGATGTTGACGTCCGCGATGACCACGGGGCTGAGTCCTGCAATCTCCTCAGCAACGAAGATTCCATGCTGGTAACCGCGGTGCGCGAGTTGAAGTCCCGGAACGATGTCTCCCACGGCCCATACGCCGGGGACGTTCGTCTGCAAACGTTCGCTTGTTGGAACATATCCTCGATCAACGTTGACGCCAACCTCTTCGAAACCGAGACCCGCTGTGTTGGGACCGCGACCCACAGCGACGAGAAGAAGGTCCGCCGCGACAGATTCGCCACTTTCCAGCGAAATCGTGACACCCTGATCAGTTTGATTGACGCCTGAAAAACGCACACCAATCTTGTAGTCGATTCCACGTTTGCGGAAAGCGCGCTCAAGACCCTTCGAAATGACTTCCTCTTCATTGGGAACAAGATGAGGCAGGCCTTCAATGATGGTGACTTCAGACCCGAACGACCGCCAGACACTTGCAAATTCGCAGCCGATAACTCCACCGCCCAGGATTGCAACTCTCGCGGGGACGTAATCGAGCAGGAGGGCTTGTTCGCTGGTAATAACGCGGCCCTCAATCGTCAGTCCCGGCAACGACTTGGAGTACGAGCCGGTCGCCAAAACCACGTTTTTTCCAACATAGTTCTCGCCACTCACCGTCACTGTGTTTGGAGAAGTCAGTCGACCTTCGCCTTCCACAACAGTGATTCCGCGGGCTTTGAGCAGTCCTTGAAGTCCTTTGAATTTTTTGGCAACAATGTCATCGCGGTATGCATTCACTTTGACCATGTCAATACCCGTCAGGCTGGCAACGACTCCGTAGTCAGCAGCCTCACGTGCCACGTCTGCGACTTCCGCTGAATGTAAGAGCGCCTTAGTAGGAACGCATCCCCGGTGCAGGCAGGTTCCTCCGAGTTTGTCCTTTTCAATCAAGACGACTGTCATGCCAAGCTCAACGGCGCGCACTGCTGCGGAGTAACCCGCACTGCCGCCGCCGAGAACTACGAGGTCAAAGTTGTGATCTGTCACGTGAGCTCCTCATGAATGTGCTGGCTGGGCCAGCGTAAGCCTGAGGGAGACCAACCCCCTCAGATGGGCAAAGCCGGTCTTTAGACTACTACTCGCGTGCTAGTCGTTCTGCCTGACGTATGAGCGCTCGAACGCCCACCCCGGTCGGACCCGGGCCTGTGAATCCGAATCCAGATCCTGCATTGTTGGCGCAGCTTGCGATGTCGATGTGGGCCCATGGTGTTGTTTTTACGAACTCGCGAAGAAAAGTGGCGCCAAGCAGCATGCCTCCTGCCGTGTTGCCGACTTTTGCATTGACAATGTCGGCAACGTCAGATTTCAAAAGGGCCTTCAATTCTTGGGGGAGGGGCATCGGCCAAAACTGCTCTCCCGATTCCGTGGCCGAAGACACGAGCTCATGCACGGCTTCCGAATCGCCCATGACGCCCGCATAGCGAGTCCCGAGCGCGACGGAAGCTGCCCCAGTGAGGGTCGCAATGTCGACGATGAGATCTGGTCGTTCCTTTTCGGCGGCAACGAGTCCATCCGCCAGAACGAGTCGTCCCTCGGCATCCGTGTTCGTGACTTCCACTGTGGAGCCGTCGTACATTCGGATTACGTCGTTCGGGCGAATCGCCGTTCCGCTCGGCATGTTTTCGGCAAGGCACATCCACGCCGTTACGGCGATGGGAATACGGAGTTGGGCGATCGCGCGAATCACGGAAAGAACCGTCGCGGCGCCGGTCATGTCGTATTTCATGCCGAGCATGCCAGCAGGAGGTTTCAGCGAGAGACCACCGGTATCGAAGGTAATGCCCTTTCCTACGAGGGCAATGTGTTTTTTCCACTTGGCGGGACTATACGTGAGGCGAACCAACCTGGGTGGACGGGAGCTGCCTTGGCCGACTCCGACGATTCCCCCGAATCCCGATCGTTGGAGTTCTCGTTCGTTCCACACCTTTGTGCGGATGGGCAGCTCTGCAACGCTCGCAACTGCTCGTTTCGCCAACGCGTCCGGACTCAGCTCATTGGGGGGAGTGTTTACCAAATCCTTGACGAGGCCCACGGCCTCCGCGATTGCACGGGAACGCCCCGTTGAGTCGTCCGCACCGAAATCACTCACAATCGATATCGATCTGTTTTGTTTGTTTTTCTTCTGAGTCGCGGTGCGAAAGTCGTCGAATGAATAGCAACCGAGAAGGGCGCCTTCGGCAATCGATTTCACTTCGTCAATGGAGCTCGTGGGTAGCGCTATTTCGAGAGACGAAAAATTACCCGCGTTGCGGATTGCCGCGCCGACGCAGTATCTGAGGGAGTTCGTCGAGATATCGGTTGTCCCCATGCCCACCAGGAGAAGCGTGCGTGTATCGACAATTGGGTCAGGAATACGCGTCACTGAATCGAGGGATGAAGTAATGTCCGCGCGAGCCAAAAGGGCCTGAACGTAATCAAATTCCTCTCGACCAAAGATGCGATCTGAGCCATCTTTTGACACGACCCCGAGTAAAACAACGTCGGCTTTTTGACGAAGTTCGAGTCAGACGCACGTTCGGAAGATGTATGGACATGACTCCGATGCTACGCATCGTTCACGTTCTCTGGTGTCGACGTAAACTTGAGGCGTGCACCGATATGAGGACTTGCTCGAGTTCATGATGGAAAAGAGCGAAATTCCAAGTGGGATTCCTCTCGTGGCGGGACTCACCGGTTTCACGGACTCTGGATCCGCAGTTTCTCAATTTACGGATTATGTTCTGGACGTCATGCAGTCGCGAATCGTCGCAGTGTTCGACCCAGATGAATTCTTGGACTACCGAGCCCGTCGGCCCACAATCTATTTCGACCAAGACCACCTGACCGGGTATGAACCTCCCAGGCTGGCGATTCATCTCGTAAAAGATGAAATGGAACGTCAGTTCTTTCTACTTAGTGGCTATGAACCTGACTTCCGCTGGGAACACTTCAGTCGGACAGTTGTCGACTTTGTCGCGGAGTTTGAAGTTGGCGAAACCACGTGGGTCCATGCCATCCCGATGCCGGTTCCTCATACACGTCCAATTGGCTCAACGGTGAGCGGAAATCGTCGCGACCTCGTTGAATCGATGAGCGTCTGGAGACCGCACACTCAGGTCCCGTCGAATGCAATGCACTTAGTCGAGTATCGACTAGACGCGGCCGGACACCTGGTGTCGGGATTTGTCCTTCTTATCCCGCATTATCTTGCAGACTCTGAATTTCCTAACGCTGCGTTGGCTTCGCTCGAGATGATTACGGCTGCCACCGGGTTGCTTTTTCCGACCGATCGATTGCGAGCGGAGGGGCGAGACTTCGTCGCTCGAATCGATGAGCAGCTCACGACGAATGAGGAACTGGAGAAACTCGTTCGGAAATTGGAAACCCAATACGACAAGTACATGAAGAAGAATATGCCTGCCGAGATGATGAAGTCGCCGCTGACGGATATCGATGGTGAGCTCCCCAATGCGGAACAAATTGCGGCCGAGCTTGAAGCGTTCTTGAGTGCTCGTCGAGCGCCCGACGAGTCCTCCGGTTCGTAGGTCCCTTGGTGGGAAGCGATGACCGTTTGGTCTTCCGGGTCCCCGTGGTATGGCACAATAAGAACGGACCCAGTCGCCTCGATCGAGGACTTGACATGGGTCCTCATCATGCCTTTAGGGCAGGTGGCGCAGCAATTTAGATAACAGAGGTGCGGAATGGCATTTTTTGGGCTTGGCGGGAAGCGCAAAGACGATTCATCAAACGGTGAAGTGGCGGCGAAGACCGCTGCCACCAAAGCACCGGCAGCGAAGACCGCTGCCACCAAAGCACCGGCGGCGAAGGCTTCGGCTGCGAAGGCCACGCCCGCGAAGGCTCCGGCTGCGAAGGCCGCGCCCGCGAAAGGCGTTGCCACTAAAACACCGGCGGCAAAGGCCGCCACCGAGAAAGCCGCTGCCACCAAAACTCCTGCCGCGAAGGCTCCCGTTCGGCCGACTCGTAAGGCAGCGGGCGAAGCGACGCCCGCAGTCATTGAGGATGACGCGATTGATGTGGACATCGACGACGAACTTGAAGTCGATCTCGAGGTTGATATCGAGGTTGACGTCGATGTAGAAGACGTGGCGGACGTTGTGGTTGTAATCGACGAGAAGGCGGTAGCACTCGACGAGGACGACTCTGAGTCAGTAGATGCTGATGACGATGAAAAACCATCGTCATCTCTCGATGAAGAGCTGCCGACTGGTGCAATCGTCATTTCGCATGCAGAAGAAGAAGACGATATTCCCGTTTATTCGACTGCAATTACTGGGGCAACAGCGGACCCCGTGAAGGACTATCTCAAACAAATCGGCAAGGTTCCGCTACTGAACGCCGCCGAAGAGGTGGAACTTGCTATGCGCATCGAAGCTGGACTTTTCGCGGAAGACAAACTGGCGACGTCGAAGAGCATCGCGAAGCAGCTCGAGCGCGAACTTCGGTGGGTTGCTCGTGATGGTCAACGAGCGAAGAGCCACCTGCTTGGTGCAAACTTGCGCCTGGTCGTATCCCTGGCGAAGCGATACACGGGTCGAGGAATGCAGTTTCTCGATCTCATTCAAGAGGGAAATTTGGGCCTCATTCGTGCCGTTGAAAAATTCGATTACACCAAGGGATTCAAATTCTCCACCTATGCGACCTGGTGGATTCGTCAGGCCATAACGCGCGCGATGGCTGATCAAGCGCGAACAATTCGTATCCCTGTGCACATGGTCGAGGTCATCAACAAACTTGCTCGTGTTCAGAGGCAGATGCTTCAGGACTTGGGTCGAGAGCCCACACCCGAAGAGCTTTCGCGCGAACTGGACATGACGCCGGAAAAAGTCATTGAGGTGCAGAAGTACGGTCGTGAACCGATTTCGCTTCACACACCCCTTGGCGAGGACGGAGATAGTGAATTCGGTGACCTCATCGAAGACACCGAGGCTGTTGTTCCCGCGGATGCGGTCGGATTCACCATGCTGCAGCGCCAGTTGGAATCCCTTCTCGATTCGCTTTCCGAACGGGAAGCAGGAGTGATTCGCATGCGCTTTGGGCTCGGAGACGGAATCCCGAAAACGCTGGATCAAATTGGCGACACGTTTGGCGTTACGCGAGAGCGCATCCGCCAAATTGAGTCCAAGACCATGGCCAAGCTTCGTCATCCTTCGAGATCGCAATCTCTACGCGATTACCTCGAGTAGAGCTTTTCGTGCGTATCGCGTTGGCCGTGCTGTTCGGTCGTGCTGTTCGGTGGCTCACCCGCCTTCGCGGGGGAGGTTCGGCCATGCCGGGCAATATTGCACTGTTCGTTGCTCCACGCTTCCTTGAGCACGCGTTCGCTGGCGTGAGAAACGGAATTGTGTTCGTTTCTGGCTCCAACGGCAAGTCGACGACGACGAACATGCTTGCGCGGATTCTCCGCGCTCACGGCTTGGTCGTTTTCACGAACCCAACGGGCGGCAACCTCCCGCAGGGTATCGCGTCAGCACTTCTGGCAGATGTAGGTATCGACGGAGTTGTCAACGCGGACGTCGCCGTGCTGGAAGTGGATGAGGCATATTCGGTTGGACTTTCTCGACGCTTGTCTCCCACAACAACATTGCTGGTCAATGTTCAGGTCGATCAACTTAACCGTTTCTACGAACCACGTCGTGTCGCTGACATGCTGTCCACCCTGGTAGATGCTACGTCTCAGAATGTTGTCCTCAATGCGGATGATGACAATTTGAGAGAAATCGGAAAACGGGTTTCAACCTCATCGTCGGGCAAAAGGAATGTCACGTGGTTCGGAGTCACACCGAGCCTACTTTCTGCCGCACCTCACGGTTTGGCGAATGTGATTCAACTTGACGAATCAAAAGTGCTGGCGCGTCCTCAGGCAGGTACGGAAGTAGAGTCGCTGGCAGGCCAATCTGCTCGACTACGTATTGGTTCTGAATTTGTGGAAGTTCAACTGCCAGCTCGAGGACTCCATTACTCGGTTGACGCGGCCGGCGCAGTCGAAGCGGCTCGGGTAATTCTTGGATCGACATTTGATGCTAAGGCTGCCGTGACAGGGCTCTCCTCAATGGAGACTGTCTATGGTCGAGGAGAGATTATCTCGGTGAATGGCGAGGACATTGAAGTCATCATGATGAAGAACCCACCGAGCCTTCAAATGAACCTTGATTCACTTGAACAGCGACCTGAGCAACTTCTTGTGGCCGTCGATGAGGGCACACCCGATCCGTCGTGGATTTACGGAATTGATCTCTCCCGTCTGGGTGACGTGCACATCATCACCGGCACAAAGGCGTGGCAGATAGCCACTCGTTTCGCTTACGAAGGCCGTGAGGTCAAATTTGTGGAGCCGAACCCTGACAAGGCTGTTGATCAGTTTCTCGCGTTGCCACCTCCAGCTCGCGGGCTGAAAGTGATGCTGGTCAACTACGAGCTCATGATGAGCATTCGTAAACGCCTGGGCTTCCTGGAACTTGAAGGGGGTGCTCGATGACCGAGTTGCACCTCGCTCATCTATACCCGAAAGAACTGGGCATCAACGGTGACGTCGGCAATGTGATGGCGCTGAGTTTTCGTGCGAGAGCGTACGGGTTGAATGTTCGGGTCACAGACGTACACCGTGGTCAATCACTTCCCGACGATATTGACCTTGTACACATCGGGAGCGGTCCGACAGATTTGCTCGAACTCGTATTGCCGGACATCCGTCGCATTTCAGAAGTCCTCCATGTCTTGAAAGACTCCGGCGTGCCATTTCTCGCCATATCAGCGGGATGGTTTGCGCTGGGAACGAATGTCACTTTTGAGGACGGCACCACCGCCACTGGCGCAGCGGTCTTCCCGACCAGCGTTTCAATCCAGGCAACTCGCGCGGTTGGCGAAGTGGAACTGAACACAGAGTTCGGAGTCGTTGCGGGCTTTGAAAACCACTCGTCAAGGGTCGACGATGGAGGTTTGCCTCATTTTGGCAGGATGATCCATGGTGTGGGAAGTGATTCGTCGCTTCGACAAAGCGATCGGTGGGATGGGGTAATCATGGGCGCTTCTATTGCGACCAATGTTCACGGTCCGCTGCTTCCCATGAACCCCGCCATTGCCGATGCTCTCATCGAGAGAGCGATGCGCCGCAAACACCCTTCCTGGAACGTGCCGAACGAAGCCGGGCTTTCCGAGGTTGATGAATTCGCCCGGAAATCACGAGTGGCAGTTCACGAACGACTCTGAGTGACGTCGCGTTGGTTTCTCAGGCGGGGCAGTTTGAGAACGTCAGCGGTGAACGTGATCGCGATGGAGGAGTGAAGAAACGCTTGTTACGACCTCATCACCAATAGTGCCGCACCATGCGCCGAGAACTTCCGCCGAGGGTCCGCCATCGCCAAAAATGAATGCGGTTTCGCCTCGCATTTTTTCTAAATCACGCGCATTCTTTCGTGGTCCGTGAACACGCATGGAATCGACATCAAGGCTCAGCACGTGCCAACGTTCGCCACAAATCACGACGTGACGATCGGGATGTTCACCGACAAGGACGCCATGGCCGTAGCCCGCACCAACGATAAGTGACTCTCCGTCGACTCCAACCACGGGTGCAGTCAGTGTCATCACGGGTCGTAAATCCAAGTCCGCTGCCGTGAGATGCTCAAACGGAGAAATGCCATAGGCCGCGATCCCAAAGCGAACAAAATCGAGGTGGCTTTGAGGAAATCTGAGTCCAGCTGAGCTCGCGCCCAGGTGAAAGATGCTCGCCTCGAGACCGACGTTCTGCGCGACGTCAACCGCAGAGCGAAAGAGGCGTAGGGAGTCGTCATCGTCTGCTGGTGAAGCGTCGGCCAAATGTGACCAAATTCCCGTGACGGTTACTTGGCCGTCATTATGGAGCGCTGCGGCTTCTGTGCATAGTTGCGGCCACAGTTGTTCAGGGGCGCCATTACGTGTCAGTCCCGTATCAATTTTGAGGTGTACCGAGATCCGCCTTCCTGCGGTGCTTGCTTGCGCAGCCATTGCCAGTTCGGACGCCGATGAGATGCCAAGGTCAATATCGTGTTGAGCTGCCTGAGTGAAATCGTCCGCATCACCGAGTAGCCACGCGAAAAGCGGGGCGGTGATGCCCTGAGCTCGAAGGGCGACGCCCGACGAAACTTCAAGAACCGCGAGCGCCGCGGCCCCGGAAGAAAGGGCCGTCTGAGAAACTTCGACGAGGCCGTGACCGTAGGCATTGGTCTTAACCGCCATCATGACCTTTGCCGGCGCAATCCGCGACGACAGCGTAGAGACGTTGTGTCTGAGATTCTCATGGTCGATCGTGACTTTCGGCTGAGTCAATTGGTTCACTCCACTGAAACTTCGCACGATCGGGTCACGCGTGGCCCGAGTCCAGAATGTATCGCCAGACTGGGCACCCCGGTCAATCGACCCCATTGAGCAATTGAAGGTTCTCCCAAACTGGGATTGCCCCAGAGAATAGCCGTGTCGCCGGGCTGAATGTCGGCGTCACCCAGATCCACGACGAACTGGTCCATTGCCACTCTCCCCGCGATTGTGCCGGTTACAGTGCCAACCCGAACGGGGCAGTGGCTCGACGCCCTTCGCAGCACGCCATCCGCATACCCGAGTGCAACCAGAGCGACGGTAGCCGTGTTTGCCGTTGCGTATGTGTATCCGTAAGAAATTCGTCGACCTGCAGGAACACGTTTCACGTTCACGACTGTTCCAGAGAATGTGGTGAACCCTGCTTGCCCTTTTGCGAGACCCAAAAGGGCTTCTCCTGAAATGACTCCCGGCCCGGCGCGAAGCTCGTCAACGTCGCTACGAGTTGCGTCATCGAGCAAGAAATTCGTTGCGCCCAAAGATCCCAGGACTGTCCTCATCAGATCCAGACCGGTTCCATAGGCATTAGCCCGCAGATCGATGAACGCATCCGGTCGGGCCGCCAGTAGTCCCTGAACGTGTGGCTCGAAACGGCTCAGGTCAAGAACAAGATCGCGAGGGGGAGCAGCCACAACTTCGCAAGACGGGTTAGGCGCGGGTTGACGGGGTGAGGCGGTGACTCTCGTCGTGCCACGTCACACCTAAGCCGGAGAGCTTTTCGCGGTGCTTGTTACCGTGGTGCGCGCAAAAAAGAAGCTCGCTCCCATTGGCGAGGGTGGCACGCATGTAGGCCTGAGCTCCACAGCTATCGCAGCGGTCTCGTGACGACAATTCGTAAACTACTTCGCTATCGGTTTCAGTCGTTGTGGCGGCCATGTCTTCTCCCTTGCACAAGTGGGAAAACCCACACTCATATGTAACCATGAAGCACGGACATCTGCGGTGTAGTACTCCCGCATTTCGCTCACCGCGTATGAATCCCCATCCCGGCGGTGCGTTCGAGGTGCAGTCCCAAGCGCAACTACGCTGATGCAGTAAGTCAGCACTGCAGACCTTGCTGGTGAAACAACTCAAGAACAAGAATGAGGTACCCCGTGTCTTCCGAGTACTCTGCCCGTCACCTCTCCGTTCTGGAAGGCCTCGAGGCTGTGCGTAAACGCCCGGGCATGTACATCGGATCGACCGACTCGCGGGGGCTTATGCACTGCCTCTGGGAGATTATTGACAATTCGGTCGATGAGGCCCTCGGTGGATTTGGGTCTGCGATTGACGTCGTTCTGCATCCCGATTCGAGTGTGGAAGTGCGCGACACTGCGCGCGGCATCCCGGTCGACATCGAACCAAAAACAGGATTGAGCGGCGTCGAAGTCGTTTTCACAAAACTGCACGCGGGCGGAAAATTCGGAAGTGGCTCGTACGCAGCTTCAGGTGGGTTACACGGCGTGGGTGCCTCCGTGGTCAACGCCTTATCGTCTCGGCTAGATGTCGAGGTTGATCGCGATGGAAAGACCTGGGCGATGTCGTTTCATCGTGGTGAACCTGGCCTCTTCGACGATTCCAATGGCCGTTCACCGCAGTCTCCGTTTACTCCGTTTCAAGACAGTAGCGAACTGCGCGTCGTCTCCAAGGTGGCGAAGGGCGTCACGGGAACTCGCGTTCGCTACTGGGCGGATTCACAAGTTTTTACACCAGGTGCCACTTTCCAGTTCGAGGAACTCGCGGATCGAGCTCGCCAAACCGCGTTCCTGGTTCCGGGTCTCACCGTAAAGATTTTGGACGAACGCACGGATAGCCCAATCGAGCAGGAATTCTCTTTTCTTGGTGGCATTAGTGAATTCGTCGAATTTCTTGCTCCGGATGAGGCCGTGACGAATACGTGGCGACTCTCGGGAGAGGGTACTTTTCGAGAAACGGTTCCCGTTCTCGGCGAGGACGGAAACATGGCGGCCCAAGAGTTGGAACGCACGTGTGCCGTCGACATCGCGGTGCGTTGGGGGACCGGATACGACACGACAATCCACTCGTTTGTCAACATCATTGCCACACCTAAGGGTGGAACGCATCAGTCCGGCTTTGAGCAAGCCTTGCTCAAAGTTCTGCGCCAACAAGTTGAGACCAATTCTCGGCGACTCAAAGCAGGCAATGACAAATTGGAAAAAGATGATGTGGTCACGGGACTGACAGCCGTAGTCACCGTTCGATTACCTGAACCTCAATTTGAAGGGCAGACGAAAGAAGTTCTTGGCACACCGGCCGTGCGCCAAATAGTTGCGAACGTCGTCACGACGGCACTCACCGATCGCTTGACGTCGGGCAAACGTGACGACAAGGCGCAGTCCTCACTGCTCCTCGAGAAAGTTGTCTCGGAGATGAAGGGGCGAATTTCAGCCCGAACTCTTAAAGAGACACAACGACGCAAGAGCGCGCTTGAGTCGTCGAGTCTTCCGGCAAAACTCGTCGACTGCCGCAGCAACGCCGTGGAAGCGTCGGAGCTTTTCATTGTCGAGGGTGATTCTGCTCTGGGGACCGCGAAACTCGCTCGCAACAGCGAGTTTCAGGCTCTGCTCCCCATCAGGGGAAAGATTCTCAATGTGCAGAAGGCAAGCGTGTCTGACATGCTCAACAATTCAGAGTGCGCATCCATCATTCAAGTCATTGGAGCTGGTGCGGGAAATGGGCGCACATTCGAGAACTTTGATCTGGCTGCGGCACGGTACGGAAAGATTATTCTGATGTCCGATGCGGACGTCGACGGTGCCCACATTCGCACATTATTACTCACGCTATTTTTTCGGTATATGCGTCCACTCATCGAAGACGGCCGGGTTTTTGCCGCAGTTCCACCCCTTCACCGAGTTGTCATTACGAACCCAGGTTCCAAGCCGAACGAAACGGTTTATACCTATTCAGAAAAGCAACTTCACGACACTCTCGCGGCAGTCAGTAAATCCGGCCGAAAGTATCAAGAACCAATTCAGCGGTACAAAGGTCTCGGAGAGATGGATGCCGATCAACTGGCCATGACGACAATGGACAAAGACAAGCGGACGTTGCGTCGCGTGGGCATCGAGGATGCTGCAATGGCTTCGGAAATCTTCGAGCTACTGATGGGCAACGAAGTGGCTCCACGACGAGATTTCATCATCGCCGGATCGGGCCAACTTTCGCGCGAACGAATTGATGTCTAGCAATCGAGGGTCCGTCTGCGAGGAGCCCTAGCTCTGCGTGACGTCGTCGCTTCCGAGATAAGAAATTTCTGACGAAACCTTTTCTCCCGAACCATCTCGTTTTGGATTTACTTTTGGAAGATCTCGGGGCGTGCCGTCCAATCCATTGGCCCGAGGTGAACCGGGACCCACCCACGCCAACGCGACCGCGTCCTCACCTTTGAGGAGCGTTTGAGCGCGAACGCCACCTGTGCCACGCCCCTTACTCGGAAAAGCGGAAAGCGGTGACACTTTCACGCGGCCCGCGTCTGTGCCTACGAGGGTAGAGAGACTAGCGCTGACGGTCACCACGTTGTCTTGCTCCTGTGCGACCCCGAAAAATACACCGAGGGCGTCAGGAGAAATCTTCATTCCCAGCATTCCGTTAGCCGACGAACCCTGAGGTCGAACCGTGCTCGAGGGGAAGCGGAGGAGTTGTGCGTCCGATGAGACGAAAACGAGGTCTTCGTTGCCATTGACGATGCCTCCACCGATAACCTGATCTCCTTCTCGCAAAGAAATGACCTGCGAACCGGATTTCGGTGGAAGACCGTCAATCGAAAGTCGCTTCACGATTCCCTCCCGCGTACCAATAGCAATGGTTCCCTCACCTGTGAGCGGGACGAGAAAACGCACGCGTTCTCCCTGGGTGAGGTCGAGGTAATCTTCCGCGCGCACCCCACCGCTCAGGGCAACGGCACTGGCGGGAACTCCGGGCAACGCCTCGGGAGAAATGTGCACGAGACGACCGTGAGAAGTGATCCCACCGAGGGCCTGCCGGCGGGAGCCGGCTACGGTCGAAACGATTGCGTCGTGGGATGACCGATGGGGAGATGGGACTGGAATCGAGTCCTTCGAGTCGAGGTCAATGCGGACAAGTCGTTGAGTAGAGCTGAGAGCGACACGGCAGGGCGAGTCTGCCATTTCTAGGGCAACTGGAGATTTTGCTGCCGCCCGAGCAGCGGCTACATCGACAGTCGAGGTGCTGAGCACGGTTCTCCGTGGCGTTCCGAGCGCGCGCGCAATCGCTTCCAGCTCTCGAGAAACCACATCAATTAACTTCTGCGGATCATCAATGACTTCCTGCAATTCGGCAATTTCGCTCTTCAGCTCATCCGCCTCACGCTCCAACTCAAGCCGGCTGAATTTGGTCAGGCGACGAAGGCGGAGTTCGAGTATGTACTCGGTTTGCGAGTCGGAAAGGTCGAACGTCTTCTGAAGGACCGCCTTCGCCGTTTCGACGTCGTCGCTAGCACGGATGATCCCAATGACCGCGTCGATATCCGCAATGGCAACGAGGAGTCCCTCGACCAGGTGAAGTCGGTCTCTTCGCTTCGCCAGCCGAAAACTGGAGCGACGATAGACGACATCCTTCCGGTGGGCAACGTAGACCTCGAGGAGTTCGCGAAGCCCCAGCGTCTGCGGGCCGCCGTCCACGAGCGCAACATTGTTGATGCTGAATGTGTCTTCGAGAGGAGTCAGTCTGAACAGGGTCTCGAGAACAGCATCGGCATCGAATCCGGTCTTAATTTCGATGACAAGTTTGAGACCGTGATGTCGATCGGTGAGGTCCACAACATTTGAAATTCCCGAAATCTTCTTTGAGTTCACACCGTCTTTGATTTTGTCGATGACTTTTTCGGGGCCAACCATGTACGGTAACTCAGTTACGACGATGCCGACTTTTCGAGCCGAGACATTCTCTACTGTGGCTCGAGCTCGAGTCCGAAAGCTTCCGCGGCCCGTCACATAAGCCTCGCGGATTCCATCGAGGCCCATGATGATGCCGCCCGTCGGCAAGTCGGGGCCCGGTACAAAGGCCATGAGTTCGTCGAGCGTCGCATTGGGGTTAGATAAAAGGTGTCGCGCTGCATTGACGACTTCGATGAGATTATGGGGGGCCATATTCGTGGCCATTCCGACGGCGATTCCAGATGCTCCATTAACGAGCAAATTTGGATACGCACTCGGCAAGACTTCGGGTTGCATGATTTGGTTGTCGTAGTTGGGCACGAAATCGACGACGTCCTCGTCGAGGTCGGCAGTCATCGCCAATGAGGCGGGAGTCAGCCGAGCTTCCGTGTACCGTGACGCAGCCGGGCCGTCGTCGAGAGATCCAAAATTTCCGTGCCCATCAACGAGGGGAAGTCGAAGATTGAAGTCTTGGGCCAAACGTACGAGCGCGTCATAGATTGAGGCATCACCGTGAGGATGAAGCTTCCCCATAACCTCGCCGACGACACGGGCCGATTTCACGTGTCCACGATCGGGTCGAAGGCCCATATCGTTCATTTGAAACAGGATTCTTCGCTGAACGGGCTTGAGTCCGTCTCGCGCATCCGGAAGCGCTCGTGCGTAAATCACTGAATAGGCATATTCCAGAAAGGACTGCTGCATTTCCGACGCGACGTCGATGTCCTCGATGCGTTCGGCGGAAGACGATGGGTCTGTCGTCGGAGCCATACTCAGGTCGCCTTTGGGATTGTGTCGATTTTTTGTCACCCGCTCAACGAGGAACGTCTATGGAAGACTGGCGAGGATGACCCCAATGCTACCGACCGCCGAAGACAACGACGTCTGCCTCACCGACGTGTTAGTAAGTTGCTTGTCGGCTGTCGGTGTATCAAGTATGGCGAATCGTGCAGGAATTCCTCGGTCGGAAGGAATTGTGCTCGTCGTCGTGGACGGGCTCGGGTCCATGAATCTCTCTCGAGCACGCGGTCACGCTCGGTTCCTGTGCGACGCACGTCACAAGATGACCGAGATCTCTTCTGTTTTTCCTTCGACCACGGCAGCGGCGCTGACGAGCTTGATGACCGGTGTGGAGCCGGCCCAGCACGGCATCGTTGGATATCGAATTCGAAATCCTGCGACAGGGGAAATCTTCAACCAATTGAACGAGCTGCATCGAGCCCCGGATAATTGGCTGAGATCGGTCACGCTTGCAGCAAAGCTAGACGGTGAAGCCAGCATTCACGTTGTTGGTCGAGAAAAATTTGCTCATGCGCCACTGACGAAAATGATTTACGCGGGTGCAACATATCTGTCGGCCGAGAGTCTCGCGCAACGGTTAGACATCGCCATTAGCCTCACGCAAGACCCTGGCCAAGTGATCGTGGTGTACGTGTCTGAGCTAGACAGCCTCGCGCACAAGTTCGGGGTTGACTCAGCTGCGTGGTTGGCTGAGTTGGAGGAACTGGACGCGCGCATTCGAGAAGCGACCGCGGGCTTGCCGGCGGGTGTATCCATAGTTGTCACGGCCGACCACGGCGTTATCGATGTGCCAGCAACGCAGCAAACGCTCATCACAAGCCCGGACCTGGTTGACGGAGTCGCGGGCATTGGGGGAGAACCACGTTGTTTGCAGCTTTACGTGGATGACGAGGAGTTCATCCCGCGAATCATCGAATCATGGTCGACCTTTGTCGGCCCGAACGCCGACGTTATGACCCGTCAACAAGCTTTCGATCGCGGACTGTTCGGACCTCACGCGAATGTCAGTCCAGATGTACTCGCGCGAGTGGGTGACGTTCTAGTGCTCGCGCGCGAAGACACCGTCTACTATGACGGAAACGCGTCAAACAGAGCACCACAAAGAATGATTGGGCAACACGGAGCTCAGTCACTCGCCGAGATGAGCATCCCGCTCATCGTGATCAACTGATTTCGTCGGCTGGTTTCCCGAAGACAATGTTGTCCCATGCGGGCAAAGTGGGTCGCGCCTTGCGAGCCCGGCGTTGTTTGCCCGTTTCCGTCAAGGGCTCGCTGTCCAAGGTCTCCGTGTCTTGTGGTAGCTCGAGGCTTTCAGTTACCTCAATTGCCACGGCGTGGAACAGATCTTCGGACACAGGATTTGGCACAAGCCGTTCCGGCGTAACCGTCGACTCCACTCTGCCATCCGTCAACCAACTCGGAGCGACGTCACGCTCCTGACGTCGTTTACGGAGTGCCTCCAACAAGTCGGCGGTCGGAGTTGAGGCCTGATCCTCGTTTTCTGATTCAGCGATTGCAGCCAGCGCGGGTGGAACCATCTCGTCTCGTGCGGCAACTGGTCGAGGCGTCTTTTCTGCAGACCTTTCTGACGGGGCAGCGATTCTGAGGTTGGCGGAACCATCGTAAGAAAAATCGACCTTGCGGTCTTCTGGAACGGCGGGATCGCGGACTTCGGTTGCGCTTGCCAGCGGCAACTCGGACGTGTTTGCGGTGGGTATCGACATGGTCGGCGCACCCGTTGAACTGGGGATGATGTTAATCGCACCGGTCTTTATCGATTCGGAAACTTGCGAAAATACTGGTGACGTGGGAATTCTCCGACTGTGTGCGCCGGAATCATTGGTTGTCGGAATGGCTCCCGTCATGACATCTACGGCCCGCAAGCGAGGGATGAGTCCCGCGTTGAGCTCACCTTGTTGCGACAAGGTCGACGCATCGGCATTGATCGGGACGAGAGAGCCGCGACGCGGATCGAATGCCCACCGCGCATCGTGGTCGATACCTTTTGCTGTGAATTCCACTTTGACGAGCCACCCATCCGCCGGGTCCTTCCATGAGGCCCAGCGTTGCTCTGAAGCAGCAAGTGACTCGAGTCGACTCCTAATATGAACGCCGAAGGGCACAGGAGTGTCGTGGACGTCGAGAGCAGTCGGTGTAGCTAGTGCCGAATTTAAGACAAATTCTCGTTCAGCGACAACGGGTGCCTCGTAGCGTTCAACATCTTCCGGCGTGGCTCCGCTGACGCGACTCACCTCCGCAGCTGAGAGTCCCGCTCGAATGAGAGCTTGTATTTCTCGTGGAGAGACTTTGACGATTACACCTTCATTGCGCATCGACCTCAGTCGGGCCAGTTGGCTGTCGTCAAGCGCCAGACGATATTCCTGCCCAGCGTCATCGACAGCGATGACTTTGCCGTCCAAGATGTCGACAACGCGTAGCTCGTGCATCGCATCCTCCCGTCGGCCACGTCAAAACGCTTACGCAAAAGTATCGACTACTCACCCTTATTGGACATGGACGGCACTCCGCGTGGCGCAATTTCCGCTCAACACGCCAATAGCCGAACATGTTTGATATTTGCTCCCGTCTGGTGCAAACTATGCGCGCCTCCCCGTGTTGTTTTTTCAACACATGCACCCAACTAATGACGGAAAAGGTAATGGCAACCGATTACGACGCACCACGCAAAACCGATGACGATACCGAAAGTATCGAGGCGCTGAAAGAACGTGTCCCCGACAAACTTTCCGGCGTCGTCGATTCCGATGACGCTGATAATCCGGGTGGCTTCGAGCTTGGCGGTTCTGATCTTGCGGACCTAGATCTTGACGTTGTCGTTCTTCCGCCTCAGGAAGATGAATTCACCTGCGTGAACTGTTTCATCGTGAAGCACCGATCTCAACTTGACCACGAAGAGAAACTTGGCCCCATTTGCTCGGAGTGTGCGGCATAAAAAATGCCGTCGTCGGCATGTGACTCAGGTGATCCGCCGAGCAACATGCGAGTGCGATGCGAACTTATGTCGCGACACTTCGACCAGCGCGGAGTACCTCGGTGAGTTGCTTGGGGCGTCGGGTCGAAATCAGCCAATAGGGCGTTGGGTCCGAAGGATCGGTGAGTGAAATCTTCACAACCGGATCGATGAAACCTCGGAAAAGCGTCCATGCTCGAGCATCGAGCTTGAGTCCTCTTTCCTCTCGCGCACTTTCCCCGGAATAGGCAGACACGGTCCCAATGAACGTTCGGTCGATGACCGCCTTTCCTGCACTAAGTGTTGTCGCCGTCACAGCAATTCGAGGTGATGCCGCGTGGAGCAAAACGGAGATCGTCGCAAACACCGCGAATCCAACGATAAGCCCGAGGGGCAAACTGAATGGAGCCAGTGTGAGCGTAAAAAACGGAATCGCAAATGCAACGATGAGATAGACCCCCATAGACGGTCGCAGTTTTTCGGAGTACTCGTTCACTCTTCAATTGCACCATGATTCGTGTCGTACTCTCGACACATGAATTCTCACGTCGAAGTTCTCATTCATGGCGCCATCCCGCACGTCTCGCACCCGGGCGATGCCGGTGCCGACTTGGTTTCCTCCGAGGACGCAGTCATCCCACCAGGGAGTCGGGTCACATTGGGAACGGGAATTTCAATCGCGTTGCCGCCGGGTTTTGTTGCATTTGTCGTTCCTCGCAGCGGTTTGGCCGCCAAGCATGGCATCACGATTGTCAATTCCCCTGGCACAGTTGACGCCGGCTACCGGGGTGAGATTCGGGTCACTCTGCTCAACACGGACGCATCGACAGACTTCACCGTGTCTGCCGGAGACCGAATCGCACAACTCATCGTGATGCCGTTTGTGAACCCAACGTTCGTTCCTGTCTCGTCTCTTCCGGGCAGTGATCGCGGAGAGGGTGGTTTCGGATCGACAGGTACGGCCTCCCGCGGCTAGGTAGAATTGCCCATTATGAGCAATGCGGAATACTGGCCTTCCCCGAAGAGTGAACCTGAGGACCGGACCGCGAGAGGACCGTTCGACGAGTCCGAGGTGAGTGGCGTCAGGCCGTGGATTGATCTCGGAAGCATCAAATTAATTCCGCGTGAGGGTTTGAATTTACGTGTCGAGGTCGAGGACGGATCCGGGCGCGTTGTTGCGGTCGCACTCGACTAG
>JBMOEY010000022.1:0-19318 GCA_049314515.1 Microbacteriaceae bacterium | reverse complement strand
AAATACCGACAGGAGTAGAGCCGGTAAAGCTGAGCTTGCGCAAGCGCGTGTCGGCGATGATCGGGTTCGACACCGCACTCGAGGTCGATGTCGTGAACACGTTGACCACGCCGGCGGGAACGCCACACTCTTCGAGAATCTTGACGAAATAGAGTGTCGTGAGGGGCGTGAGTCCGGCCGGCTTGACGACCACCGTGTTACCGGCAGCAAGAGCCGGCGCAATTTTGCGCGTAGCCATGGCGAGTGGGAAGTTCCACGGCGTGATGAGGAAGCACGGACCAACCGGCACATGCGTGACGAACATCCGGCCGTTGCCTTCGGGGGTTTCGGTGTAGCGGCCGTCAACACGCACAGCCTCTTCGCTGAACCAACGCAAGAATTCGGATCCGTAGGCAACCTCGCCCGCGGCTTCAGATAATGGCTTGCCCATCTCGATGGTCATCAGCAGGGCAAATTCTTCTTTACGCTTCTGCACCTCGTCGAATGCGCGCCGCAAAATATCGCTGCGCGAGCGGGTGCTGGTCTTTCCCCAGGCTTCTTGCGCGGCAACTGCGGCGTCGAGCGCGCGCATGCCGTCAGACGGGCTGGCGTCGGCCACTGAGGCAAGCAATTCGCCAGTAGCCGGATCAAACACGTCGAGAGTCTTGCCGCCCTCCGCATCGACCCACTTACCGTTGATGTACAACTGCGTGGGGACTTTTGCGAGAAGCTCTTTTTCAGTGATGGCAACCATGAGTTCAGCCTACTCGCGCACCACCAAGCCATATCGGCTTCCCACTTAGTGGAATTGTCGATCGCGTCAGTGCACGCGCCCTGAAATCGCATCCGCGAGTGAGGCAAGGGGCGACGTCGATGTGCGCCCACGGGCTTCGCTGCGATCGGCCATTCCATACATGGCATACAAGGCATGCACGGCCGTCCACCGCAGCGGTTCCATTTCCCATCGGCGCACGTGGTGGTTGACCCAGGGAAGATGCGTGATGTCGGTGTCCCGACGGAGCACGAGATCCGCCAACGTGCGCCCGGCTAAGTTCGTCGACGTCACACCCGTCCCGACGTATCCACCTGCCCACCCGAAACCGGTCTGTGCATCGAGGCCGACGGTCGCCGACCAATCGCGCGGAACGCCCAGCACTCCCGACCACGCGTGGTCGAGTTCTGGACGGTGAGCGTCGTGCCCCAACACGGGAAAGAGTCGCACCAACAACGCGCGCAGCGCCTCGACCGTATGCTCATGCGTCGAGCCGTCATTGTCGGTCTTGGAACCAAACCGATAAGGCTTGCCACGACCTCCAAGAGCGATGCGATCATCGGCCGTGCGCTGTGCGTAGAAGTACCCGTGAGCCATATCGCCGACAACGTCGCGGCCTACCCAGCCAATTTCCTCCCACACCGCATTGGGCAGAGGTGTCGTCACGACCAGCGACGAGTTCATCGGTAGCCACTCGCGATGGGCTTGGGCAAAGTTCGCGGTGAAACCTTCCGTCGCCCGAATAACGAAATCTGCGCGCACCGTTCCGTGTTTCGAGCGAGCCGCGCCGGGCACAATCTCGGTAACCGTGGTGTTCTCATGAATCACGACACCGAGCCGCTCGCAGGCATCGGCTAATCCGCGAGCCAACTTCGCCGGCTGGATGCGCGCCGCATGCGGATGCCAGATGCCACCCGTGGTGCCCGCAATGGCGATGCGATCTCGAGCTTCGTCCGCCGACAGCAGTTGCGCATCCGCCATCGGCCACTGCGCCTCCGACGAAGCCCACGCTTCGAGCCGCGCCTGCTGAGCGCGGTTCATCGCAACGTTGAATTCGCCACCCTTGACAATGTCAGCGTCAATCTTTTCGCGCGCACACACTGCAATGACTTCGTCGACCGTCTCGTTGACTCGTCGTTGCCAATCGCCGACACGCTCGCGACCGAATTCGGCAACGAAGTGGTCTCGCCCACCCGTAATGCTGTTGGTCAGCCAACCGCCATTGCGACCCGATGCACCGTAGCCCGCGAAGCGTTGCTCCAACACAACCACGCGCATGTCGGGGGCGAGGAGTTTAAGGTAGTACGCCGTCCACAATCCCGTATAGCCCGCACCGACGATACAGACATCTGCATCGACATCAGCGGCAAGGTCTGGTCGAGTAACGGGCATGCCGATCTGGTTCCACCAGAACGACACGTCCCCGTTGATCACGCGACGACTCGACTACTTCTTGACGTTGACTTCGCGACCAAGTTTGTTCGGCCACCAAATCTTCGGGCCAATGTCATACGCGAGAGCCGGCACAAGCAGACTGCGCACCAGCACCGTGTCGAGAATGACACCAAACGAGACAATGAAGGCCAGTTGCACCAAGAACAGCAGCGGTATGACGCCGAGCGCGGCAAAGGTCGCGGCTAACACGACACCGGCCGACGTAATGACCGAGCCCGTCACGGCGAGACCTTTGAGGATTCCGGGGCGAGTACCGATGTTGAGCGCTTCTTCTCGAACACGAGTCATCAAGAAGATGTTGTAATCAATGCCCAGCGCCACCAAGAACACGAAGCCAAAGAGTGGCACGCTCGCATCGGCACCTGGGAAGTTGAACACATTGTTGAATACGAGTGCCGAGACACCCATGGTTGCCGCGAAACTGACAACAACCGTGCCAATCAGAATCAGTGGTGCCACAATCGAGCGCAACAGAAGCATCAAGATGACCAGGATGACCAACAGCACGATTGGCACGATCTTGATCAAGTCGGCCTCGGCCGTCTGATTGGTATCGAGAGCAATTGCTGTCTCGCCGCCGACAAGAACGTCGGGGTCGACTTCGGCGAGATCAACCCGCATCGTTTCGACAAGCGCCTCCGCCTCTGGCGAATCCGCCTGATACGAGAACGTCGCGTTAATAAGCACCTTGCCATCGACGACCTTCGGGATGGTCTTGAGTCCGAGATCCTCGAGTGAGAGGTTGGCGAAATCAACTGGCGCAGGTGCCGCGCCGCTGACACCCGCTGGCGGGAAGCCCCCAGCTCCGGCAGCAGCTGCAATTGCATCTGCCTGCATCTGGGCAATCTTCTCTTCCACCGCCTTCTTGGTGGCATCGATGTCGACCTGCACTTCAACAGTGCTCACGCCGTCGAACGCTTCGGTGGCAGCGATGACGTCTTCATACGTCGTTTCGTTCGCGATGATGACGGCTGGCGAGCCCGCGCCGGCCGGGAAGTGGTCGCCGAGCACGGCCTGCCCATCCACCGATTCGATATTGCTACCGAGCAGGAGGTCGGTCTGCGGCACCCCACTTGCCTTGAGTCCGGGGAGTCCGGCGACAGCAGCAAGCAGTACCACCAACGTGACAACCCACGTCGTGCGGGGTCGCTTGGCAATAAGGTTTCCGACGCGCTTCCACAGACCACGAACGCCTTCGAGGCCAGGAACGGTGTTGGCGTCGACCGTTTCGACCTTCTTCTTACCAAACTTGGGCAAGAACGGCCAGAAAGCTCCGCGACCAAAAATCATGAGCAGGGCGGGCAAGAAGGTGACGGCAGCCAAGAAAGCGAAGCCGATGCCAAAGGCCGCAATAGGGCCGAGGGCCTTGTTGGAGTTCAGGTCAGAGAACAAGAGGCAGAGCAGAGCCAGAACAACCGTCGCTGCTGAGGCAAAAATAGGCTCAAACGCACCCCGGAACGCCCGACCGATGGCGGCCCACTTCGACTGCACGTCAAACAGCGCTTCGCGGTATCGAGACACCATGAGCAGCGCGTAGTCGGTCGCCGCACCGATGACCAAAATAGACAGGATGCCCTGCGACTGGCCAGAGACCTTGATGATGTCGTTCAGCGCAAGGTAGTAGATGCCCAGAATCGAGCCTGAGAGGGCGAAAACGGCCGTGAGCAAGACGAGAATCGGCAAGAGTATCGAGCGATACACGATGAGCAGAATGACGAACACGGCGAGCAGCGCGACGAGCAACAGAATGCCGTCGATGCCACCGAAGCCATTGACAAAGTCTGCGAGAAGACCCGCGGGTCCGGCTACGTAGGCCGTGTATCCACTAGGAGTATCTGCCTTCACAAGTTCACGGAAACTGGTGATGTCCGTGAGCAATTCTTCGCCGCTTGCCTCGAAGAAGACAAGGTACTGAACCGCTGCGCCATCTTCGGAGTACGTCGGACCGAGCACGCTGGGCAACTCGCCCTCAATCGTCGGAGCGACACCGGGCGCATCCTTCATCGCTGCCGCAAGATCGTCGAACGCTACCTTGTCGCCCTCCGCGACCGCGCCCGAGTCAGATTCGATGACGACAGCTGCCGGGATGTTCGTCGACTCGTTGAATTTCGACGAAATGTCATTGACGGCCGTGCTCTGCGCACTGGCCGGGAGGAAGCCTGCCTGGTCGTTCGTCGATACCTCGGAGATTTTCCCAAATGTGGGACCACCCAAGCCGGCGATGGCAAACCACACAATCACCAGAACAGTCGGCAAAAGGATGCGCAACCACAGCTTCGGATTCCAATCAGGCTTCACTTTAGACATGACAAGCATGCTATCGCTGTCGCAACGCGCGCCGGAAACACTCACCAGTTGGCGAGCTGATTCCCGCAGTTGAAGAGCCCCACGACCCAGTTATCGATGGCCTGCTTTGCCGAGGAATCAACGCCGTCTAGCGCGTAGATTGCAAAAGTAAGGGGAGTGCCGTCGGCTGCCTGCACAATGCCACCGAGCGTGTATCCCGAGTCAATCCAGCCCGTCTTGGCCCACACGCGACCGTCAACAATCGCGTTGTCCCCTGTAAACCGATCGGAATACGCGAGTGATCCTTTTTGCCGTGCGACGGGCAAGTTGTCAAAAATTAATCCGAGATTGGCATCACGTCGCCAAATCTGAGCGAAAAGCCGGGTCATGAATTCTGGACTCACCGCGTTACTGTCACTGAGCCCAGACCCATCAACCACGTGCATCCCGCTTGTATCGATTCCGTACGTGGCGAGTGCGAGCGGATACGCTGCGTCGAGTGCATCAAAGCTATTTCCCGTGCCCATCGCGATCGCAGTTTCGAACGCCAGTGCATCGGCTGCGGTGTTATCGCTGTGAAGCAGAATCTGCGGAAGCATTTGGGCGAGGGTCGGTGACGAGACGGCAGCCAGAACAGGCGCCCCAGACGGCGCTGATCCCGATCCAATCGTCGCCCCGCCGAGAGCTCGCGCAAATGCGCCAGCTGCACGACCAACGGGATCTTCATCTCGTGGTGACGTGTTCTCATTTGCATCCGCTCGACCCGTATTGACCATCAGAGTCGCGATTTTTCCGGTAGTCCCATCACCGAGTTCTTTCGGATTCCAGGTGGGATTCCAATCCGGTCCGGAATATCGACTCGTGTCGACCAGAACCGTAGTGATGGGAGTGCCACTCGTAGACGGATCCGCATTCCAGGCGGCCGTGGTCAACGCGGCGAGTTCGTCGAGATGCGCCACCGAACCAAAAATGGTTGTCTCTCCGCTGGGGAGGTCGGTCAGCGTTGGGTCTCCCCCGCCAACCAGTACCACCGTGCCGGGGTCTGCACCGCGTAAAACCCGCGTCGTGAACTGGAATTCCGGACCCAACGTTGCCAGAGCCGCCGCCGTGGTGACCACCTTCATCACGCTGGCAGTGCGATTAGGTGTGGCGCCATCTCGATCGAGAAGTACCTCACCGGTCGCGGCATTCATGACCCGGGCGTGCATATTTCCCAAACGCGAATCGCTCGACAGCGCATCGACCGAGCAGGTACGAAGGGGAATCGGTGCGGGGCTCGCCGAAGGAAGAGTGCGAGAAGTTATCGTCGGCGTGGGTGTCGGCCTTACCCCCACGGGGATGGAACCCGCGAGCGCACCAGATCCAATTCCGGCGAGCAGAGCACCCAAAATCGCACCGGCAGCGACAACCTCGCGTCGCCTCAACCAAGTGCCGTTCACGAGGTTAACCTTATGTCTGTGAGCGCGATTGACGATTACCTCGCCGGGCTTGATCCCGTGAAGCGGGAGGCCCTGCAAAAGCTGCGTGAGCGCATTCGCGCTCGCCTACCCGAGGCACAGGAATGCATCTCGTACTCGATCCCGGGTTTCCGGCTCGACGGCAAAGTCATGGTTGGATTCGCCGCCTACGCAACCCACCTTTCGTGGTTCCCCCACAGTGGCAAAGTGCTTCCGACTATCGCCGAGGATCATGCTCTGGCTCCCCTGCTCGAGGGATATGACTGGAATAAGGGAACACTTCGATTTTCGGTGGAACACTGCCTGTCCGACGCGCTTATCGATGCACTGATTGCGACGCGGAGGAGACAAGCTTTCCCCTAAACCGACGTCGCGCGATCACCAGCGTGAGCCCCGCGGCAAAGAGTCCGAGCCCGAGCAGTAATCCGCCAGAGGTGGGTACGCCGGTGTTTGCTAAAGCTCGAATAGATTCCACGTAGTCATTAATTCCGTCGCCGTCGGAATCCTGCAGAGAATCGGCGACTCCATCGTCGTTGGTGTCTTCGAACGGGTTCGAAATGCCATCGCCGTCCTCGTCTTCCTTGAAGTCACTCACGCCGTCCGCGTCAGCGTCGGGAGGGGTCGTGTCGGTGATGGCCACCACGGTGGTCGGATCGAGTGTGACGGGGGCGTCAATGATGGTGAAGTTGTCAAACTCGAACCCTCCCGAGCACGTTTGCGTGAAGGTGAGCTTGTCGAACGTGAGTCCGTGAACCCCGACTAAATGGATGAAGGCGAACGGCTGTCCGACCCATTGGCTTCGTGCTGGGTTGATGAGGTAGTCATTGGATGACCACGACCCAATCGAACCCGAATAAATCATGCCCATCAGGTCTTCTGTGGTGAATGTGGTGAGTGTGGTGCCGCCGTTTGAAATGGTCAACGTGTTACACGGGTCGCCGGCCTGCCAATTGAAACCGACATAGCTCGCGGGACTTGTCAATTGAATTGTGAGGGTTTGACCCCGCGAAATCATTCCGTATTTTGTTTGGTGAGACGGATCGGTTTTCGTCGGCGTTCCACTGGTCGTTGAAGCGCCACCCCAGATGTTTCCGCTCTGAGACGAACACGGGCCGGTTCGGGAACCGTTGTTGCTAAACGAGAGCCACCACGTGGACGGGCACGACGTGTCGAAGGTTTCGATCTCTGCTCCCGGCGAGCTCGGTCCCTGAACAAAAGGTTGCGAGACATATGCGTCTAAGGCCGGAGTGACGGCGGTTGCCGGCACGGGTAAGGAGATGGTCATGGCAACCATCAGCAACGAAGCACCGAGGACGCGCATCGAGTTCGCAGCGATAATCCGACGACGAATGGATGTCATACTCACATCCCCCCTCGATGATCGAGATATCTCTATGTATAACACCCTGTTAGCCACGCGCGTGCGTCATCCACACAACTCTTTGGAAGAGAGAAGTGATCGTCGTTGGGGTAGGCGACGCTCGTTACTTCGCCCCCGAGCGCTCGCGCGTCCGCAATGTACTGCTCCTGCCACGAGACAGGAATGACACTGCCATCGTGCTGGGAATCAATGGCGACCCAGACTGGGCAGCGAGCAACGTCGCGACTGGCAGACGCCTCGGTCATTGCTTTCAACCAGTGGGGCAACTTTTCCTTGTCAATCGACATGACAGGGCCCTCGTGCAAGTTCGCCCGATTCAGAATGTCGCTCAGGTGATGAACGGGTTGGGTATTCCAGTTTTCGTCATGGATGCGCACACCCACGTTCGTGAACACGTCACTCAAACTCAACTCAGAGGGGAAGGCAGCTTGAATGCCCGCAAGATTCATAAAGAGGTGCCCATCCGGCGGAACTGTGCCACTGGTCATGGCGGCCCCCAGTCCCGTGGGCACGCGAAGTGCCGAAATGGGCACACCGGGAGACATTGCCACGACTCCAACAGGGACGAGACCCGCGAAGTCCTCATCCGTCAATTCAGCGACGGCAGCCGCGGCCCCACCGCCTTGTGACCAGCCCATTGCTCCAAAGCGGTTGCTCGCGGCGATCGGCAGCTCACGCGCTGCGTGAACGATTGCAACCGCATCGATCGCGTTGGTGCGGTTCACCGTGTACTGGTGTCGACCCGGGGTGCCCAATCCCTGGTAGTCGGTCGCACACACGACCCATCCTTCATCGATGAATTTCTGGAGCGCCGGCACTCCATAGTCAATCTGGGTTTGCGACCCAGACTCAAAATAAGTGCGCAGCTCCGACACGGGATCGGGTTGCGCAGAAGGACAACCCGCATCACCTAAACCAGTGGTTCCGTGACACCACGTCATGACATGACGTTCTGCGCCATCCGCTGGATCGTCCCGGGGGGCAACAATGAAACCCGTCGATTCGGTTGAGTTGCCGTGTATGTCATGCGAACGGTACCTCACCCACCAAGTCACAGCCCCGATCAGTTGCGTGTCAAGCGGGCGATGTTCGATGAGAACGTTCTCGGGCATGTCGCGACCTTTCGTTGAAAAGGAGCCTAACGTGATGCATCTCGAGTGATGACGTGGGGCCGCCTGCGAGAATCGAACTCGCGACCTATTCATTACGAGTGAATCGCTCTACCGACTGAGCTAAGGCGGCCTGCGCCAGTCAGACCGGCACAATCAACGAGTGTAGTGCAGAGTCAGGGGTGCACGAAAACGACGCGTGAATGCCTACTTGGTCGTCGATTCCGAATCGCGTCGACGCCGCAACGCGATCAACAAGACCGCGCTCACCGCACCCAAGACGGCCACGGCAGCAACCCCGGTGCCCACCCATACCCAGGTCATCTCCGGATTAGAGGCCCCGCTCGACGTGACGAGCAGCCGAACTTCTCCGTCGACCGCGATGGGAGTTTCGGTCACAGTTGGTTCGGGCTCGGGATTCGCAGTCTCAGTCGGCGCAACGGGTGCCGGCGCCGGCGATCCGGACACAACAAACGAGACGGTTCCTTCGATTGGGTGCCCGTCGATAGAGACAATGTAGTAGCCGAGGACATAGGTTCCATCGACGAGCGGTGCGGCAATGATCCTCGTCGTGACCACCGTGTTGGTGGCGTCCATCGTGGGGGCGTCGAGTTCGATTTGTTCGCCCGATTCGTTCGCCAAGCTGAGCGTTGTGTACTCACCCACAATCTCTTCGCCAAAAGTCAGACTCACCTCAGCTACATCAGAGACGGTCGACCCCGTTTCCGGAGTGGACGCAATGAGTTCGCTGTGAGCCGAGGCCGGATGAGGGATCGTGCTTGCCGTCACAACGAACGCGGTCGCCACGCCTGCGAGAGCCACGAGCACACGTCGAAACGTACTGACGGAACCTACCGAACTAGCATTCAGAAAAACGCTCATAATCATCCATTCTTACGCCTAGCGCAACAACGACTCTCCCAGCAGACCGTTCTCGAGGCAACCCGGGAGGATTGCGAAGACAGCTGAACCGACGGGAATCGTCCAACGATTCAAAAGATCTTGCTTGGCCAAGGCGTTTTGCACCGGGATGTACTGACTCTCGATGTTCGCGGCATAGGCCGCAAAAATGAGCCCCGCCTGGTGCTCACCCTTCAGATTGATTCCGTCATCAAAGTTGAATGGACGTCGCAAAAATGGCGCCGAACCTTGGGCAAATCGCGCACGGCGGATATGGGCGAACGGCGGGATGACAGGCAATCCGCTTGATCCAACAGCGGTGAAGTCTGGGACATCGGTCTCTTTGTCTCCCGTCAATGGCGCGCCGGTCCAAAGTTTCCTGCCAACGGCCAATTCTTTTCCAGTTGTATCCAACGAGTCCCACGTGTCAAGCGTCATGGCAATTCGTCGAAGAACGAGCATGGTTCCTCCGGCAAACCAACCTGTTGAGGTTGGTGCCCATACCTGTGCATCGAACTCCTGCTCACTTCGCGGGTTCACAGTTCCATCGACTTGCCCCATGAGGTTTCGCGACGTCCCCGTTTCAGTCGACACAGCTGGTGTGCCCGTGAATCCTCGCTGCACCCACTTTGGTTGAGCAAACGAGCGAATGCTCCGCGTCATGTGTCTGAGCGCGTGCGCCAAGACGACGGGATCATCTGAACCGATCTGGAGAAGAAAATCACCACCTGACCAGTCCGACTCGAGTCGGTCAATGTCATATGCGGGGATATCGACAAATCCCTCGGGAATCATTGATTCCAACCCGATTCTGCGGAAAAACGCGACGCCAATCCCGGCGGTAATCGTCAAACGGCTCGCGCCAGAGGCTAACTCCGGGTCGTTGTCCGACAGCGGGGCAGTTCCCGACATGAGCTTTGATGCGTTTTCAGTGACAACGCGAAACAGGCGAGTCGCTGCCTCGCGATTGAATCCCTCAACCAGCGAGAAAGCTGCAAAAGCCCCGTGCAATTGGCGCGCGGTCATGACACCAGATTGATGCGGACCGAAAAAGGGTTCGAGGGCGCCAGCTGAATTGAGGCCTGAATTCGCGTCTTGTGAATCGGCGGACGGCTGTGGGTCGCGAGCATCCAAACCCCGAGTAATTGCGCTTCCGGCAAACCCACCGAGCGCAGCCGAGCCGGCGATTGCCCCTGCACCTGCAAGAAACTTTCGCCTGCTCAGCTGGCTCTCGGACAATTACATGCTCGCTTCTGGCGCGTACTTCTCGATGCCGTTTTCAATCGTGTACGCGACGCCGGTGATGTCAGCGGACGAGCCATCGGCAAACTCAACCGAAATCGTCACTTCGTCACCCGGGAGGATGGGCTTGATCAGGTTCATCAGCATGATGTGAAAGCTTCCAGGCATGAGCTTCACAGATCCGTGAGCCGGAATAACGATGCCACCCTTAGCTTCTTGCATGACCATTTCACCGGCAGAATTCTTGACCACCTCGTGTGTTTCCAGCGCGGCCGGGTTCAAGTCCGCTGCAGCCGAGCCACCGACGATAGTCACGTCGGAATCTGAATCATTCGTGACGAGCATAAAGAATCCCGTCATCGGCATTACGCCGGATACATCTTCAACCGCGCGCACCCAACCGTCCGTAATCGTTACCGACTCGGCCATGGTTGCGGTCGAGACGGAAGCGGGGTCTTCTGACGATGCAGGTGCCGCGGAACACGCGGTGAGACCCGTGACAACGGTTGCGACCGCGAGAAGCAAGGCCGCGAACTGAGTTTTCTTTTTCATGTTCGTTCCTAACTGAGTGATATTCTACGTTTCGTAGAACACACGCCATTCTTCTACAATATGTAGAAGAATGGCAAATCCGATACGAGCTGTTTAGATTTTTTGTGAGGTGATGCCACGTGCCCAAACGTCATCGAGGTGAATTGGAGGCCGCCATCATGTCGGTCCTCTGGGATGCGCCCCACGAGTTGACGGCACAGCAGATTCGCGCAAAGTTCGACGAACCGCTGCCCGCCATAACGACCGTGATTACCGTGCTTGATCGGCTTCGTCATAAGGGCCTCGTTGCCCGTTCAGCGACCGCCGGTCAAAGCTATGTCTTTCATGCAACGCGGTCTCGAGATGACGATATCGCAGCCACCATGACAGCTGCTCTCGAACTGTCACCCGACAGAGCACTCGCTTTGATGCGTTTTGCTGGCTCGCTGACCGACAGCGACCGCGAATTCCTGCGACGTGCAATCACAAACGCAAACGAGTGAGCGTCTCGGTCGTTGGTGCCCTGCTGGTCCTCGTGGGCTTTACCATGACGGCTGTTTCCCCGCTCATCCTGGCGCGCCCCGAATTCGTGTCACGCCAACCAATGGGTGCCATGCAGGCGTGGGTCGTGACCGCGGTGATTTCTGCCGGTGCAACCATCAGTGGACTACTGCTCATGATGGGATCCGCACTGACACATCATGTTGTTCACGAGCCGGGTCATGCGTCAATTTCCGCAACTGTCGAAACGATTGCGGGCTGGATTGCAGTGGCAATTATCGGCATTTTGGCATTCCGGGCCGGAGTCGCAATAAGCGAACTCAAAGCTGACCAGGACGACGACCGCCGTGCTATCACGACGCTCGTACTGTCCGCTTCTCCGATACAACTTGGGCGCATCCGTGCGTTGCAACTCGACTCCAATCAGCCGTTCATTGTCGCTCTGCCCCGACTGCATCAAGTTGTCCTTTCGCGCGGACTCGCCGACTTCCTCAACTCGGAGCAGCTTGTCGCGGCGGCCGAGCACGAGCAGGCTCATCTCGACCGGCATCACACACGACTTTTGTCACTCGGGAGAATTGCGTCATCGAGCGCACCGTTCGTTCCAGCGAGCAACCACATGTTCCAGGTAATGCGCATCGCAACGGAACTTGACGCCGACGATATCGCAGCGAGACGTTGTGGTTACGAAGCCGTGTCTCAGGCGCTGGGCCTGACATACCCAGACGAGCCAGGAGTAGCGGAGCGAGTGCAGCGGCTTCTTGCGCTGGGGGAATCTAATCGCAAGTAACGCCGACCGGAGGAATCTCGCCGTAGAGAAAGTACCGGTCGACGATCTCGTCAATGCAGGAGTTACCGCGGTTGTAGGCACAATGTCCCTCACCCTCGAGCGTGACAAGGTGCGCTGACGACATTTGTTCTGCGAGCGCTACCGCGTCGGCATACGGCGTCGCCGGGTCATTCGTCGTGCCGATGACGAGCAGGTCCGGTGCGCCATCCGCAACAAGTGGACGACTCGATCCACGCGGACTCACCGGCCACACACTGCAGATGTCAACAGGTGAGAAGAGGTACGGCCCGAGGATGGGTGCACGCACGAGAGTTTCTTCATCCGGACCTGTCACCTCCGCGGTCACGGAGGTGGTCTCGCCGGAGTCCCCGGGCGTGTCAACCGGAACATCGATGCAATTGACGGCAATGAAGGCTTCCGTTGTGTTGCTCGCATATGAGCCGTCTGGGCCGCGCCCGTTGTAGGCGTCAGCTGATTCAAACGCAATGGAAGGGTCGTCGTTGAGCGCTGAACCCAGCAGGTCACTCAAGTAAGGCCACGCCGAGTCGTCGTACAGCGTGTTGGCGATCGCCGTGACCAGGGTGTCTGCACCGAGTAAGCGCCCGTCGGCGTTGACTAATGGTTGCGCATCCACACCGGACAACAACAGAATCATCGAACCCGAGGCTTCCGGCACGGAGTCTCCAAGCGGACAATCACCGCCGTCGACGCACCAGGCGAGAAACGCGTTGAGAGCACTCTCGAATGCGATGGTCTGGTCGTCCGCGGTTGCATCCACCGTCGCGGTGGGGTCAACAGCACCGTCGAGCACCATTTTTCCGACCCGATCGGGAAATAGGTCCGCGTACATCGCGCCGAGGAACGTTCCATACGAGTAACCCAGATAGTTCAACGTCTCGTTACCGAGAGCGGCCCGAACCATATCCATGTCTCGCGCGACACTCTCCGTGTCGACAAAACTGAGCAGGTCACCGGTGTTCTCGAGGCAGGCGGTCCCAAAGTCTTGAGAACGCTGAATGGCTTCATCGTTCCATGCGATGGAGTTTCGTGGCGCCTCGGGTATCGAATACAGAGCGTTGTCCATGTCGGCAGAGTCAACAAAGCAGGTCACGGGGGTAGAGGCACCCACGCCGCGCGGGTCCATCCCCACGATGTTGAACGCCTCCAGCAGGTTTGCATCGACCGCGCGATCAGCACTTTCACTGATGAAGCTTGCTGCCGATTCACCCGGTCCACCGGGGTTCACCAATAGGTCACCAATCGCGGGCTGAGCAGATGCAAGGTGACGCGTCAATGACAATTCGATGGGCGCGCTCTGCGGATCCGACCAATCCGTCGGCGCCGATAACGTGCCGCATTGGACATCGATTCCGCAAAAGGTCCACTCAATGGGTTGCGAATAATATGACTCAAAACCTTCCGGTGCCCCTTCGGCGAGTGGCACCGACGTCTCACCAGAAACCTGACCGAGCAGGAATAACGGGAAACACGCCGACAGGCTCAGCACGGAAGCAGTGACGAGAGTCACACTTCGGGTAATTCGAGTAGTCATTCTTATTGGGCTCTGGTTCTCTCGATTGCTTCTGAAATTTGGCGTCATGCGGCAACCTGTGGCGTGGACACGATCATCATGGCCTCGAGCGCAAGCACGGGAGACACGTTACCCGCAATCCGATGTCGAGCCGTCGCGATAGCGTCGGTCACCGCCAGAGCATCGTGAGGCGCTAGGGCGGCGGCGAGTTGCTCAAGATCGGAGAGGTACTCGAGGTTTATGAGACCCTCCGGCACACGTAATTGAATGAGGAGTACGTCGCGAAACACGGAAGACAGATCCACGAGAATACGGTCCAAGCCGTCCCGAAGACTACGCGTTTCCCGTCGCTTCTGGTGTTCCTCAAGACTGCGGAACTGAGCTCGCATTCCCGGGGGAACTGGTTCGCCGACCCCAAGACCAAATGCGCGTCGTGTCTCTTCGAGCTCGAGAGCGTCTTTTTCGTCAGTCAGTGCCTTCGCGTCCTCAGTCGCAATCTCCACTAGCCGCGCTGCAACGAGAACCGCGTCACGCACATTTTTGACTGAAAGCGCAAGGCGTACCGTCTCATCTCGGCGCGATGCAGCGAGGTCGTTCGTACACAGTCTGGTTGCCATGCCGACATGACTCTGGGCATGGCGGGCTGCGCGCTCGGCTGCGTCGAAGGAAACTCCGGTTCGAGTCACAATCAGGTTCGCTACGTCGCTAGTGCTGGGCACCGTGAGTCGGACGGAACGAACTCGGGATCGAATCGTAGGCAACAGATCTGCTTCGCTCGGGGCACAGAGAACCCAAATTGTTCCTTCGGGGGGCTCCTCCAGGGCCTTGAGCAATACATTGCTGGTCCGCTCAACCATGCGATCCGCATCCTCGATGACAACCACTCGATACCGGGCAACGCGCGGACCAAACTGCGCCGTTGTGACGAGCGTGCGCACTTCGTCGATTGAAATGATGACTCGTTCGGTCGAGAGAGCGCTCAAATCAGGATGGGTTCGTGCGGCCACCTGCCGACAGTCGGAACACTCACCGCATCCGCCGGATCGGCAGAGAAGTGCCGCGGCAAATGCGTAGGCCAGGTTGGACCGACCAGAGCCAGGAGGACCGGTGATGAGCCACGAGTGGGCCAGCGTGCGAGCGTCACTCGCCGCGGCACGAAAAAGACGAATCGCCTCTTCTTGACCAACGAGTTCATCCCACACGTTCATTTTTATAGGTTATCGAGCAACGCAGACACCCGGCTCAAAATCCTGTGCGCAATGTCTTCCTCGGGTAATCGGGCGTCGATCACGAGGAATCTATTCGGCTCCGCAGCAGCGATGTCGACGAAGGCTTGCCGCACGCGCGCGTGAAACTCTGCTTTTTCTGATTCGAAACGGTCATACGGCTTGTGCTGCGCGGACAAGCGCTCGGCGGCCGATGCTTCATCGAGATCAAGCAAGACGGTCAAATCGGGCACGAGGTTATCGGCAGCCCACAGAGAAATCCGCCGAATGTCTTCGGCACCCAGTGCCCGACCTGTGCCCTGATAGGCGACTGAAGAGTCGAAGAATCGATCCTGCACGACAACGTCTCCGCGGTCGAGGGCGGGTCGGACGATGGTGGCCACATTGTGTGCACGGTCAGCGGCGTAGAGCAGTGCCTCTGCCCTGGGCGCGATTTCATCTCGCGAATGCAAAACAAGTTCCCGAATTTCGTTTCCCAACGGGGTGCCGCCTGGTTCGCGAGTCTGAGTGACCCTGACACCAGACTGTTCTAAAGCCGCGCTCAAGAGTCGCATCTGAGTGGTTTTACCGACCCCGTCGCCGCCCTCAAACGTGACAAACAGTCCGCGGGTCACGACTTCTTCTTGGCTTTTATCGTGCGAGTGGTCGTGGATGTGGTGCGCGACTTGCGGGCCGTTGCGCGTGGCGCCGCCGGACCCTTCGCCCGCCGTTCAGACAACAGCACGACCGCGCGGTCAAACTCAATCTCCTCGGGGTTTTCTCCTCGCGGGATAGTCGCGTTCGTTTCGCCATCCGTGACGTACGGACCAAAGCGGCCGTCTTTCACCTTGATGGGTCGCCCACTGTTGGGATCTTCACCAAACTCTTTGATTGACGACGCAACACGTCGTGCGCCAAATTTCGGTTGCGCAAAGAGCGCGAGTGCGGCGGGTTCGTCGACGGTGAAGATGAGATCTTCCGAGTCGAGCGAACGCGTGTCGGTCCCCTTCTTGAGGTACGGCCCGTATCGACCGTTCGCCGCAAATATCGCGTCACCGGATTCGGGGTCGTGACCAACCAGTCTCGGGAGATTCAACAACTTCAGCGCGGTGTCGAGATCGATACCCGAGGGGTCCATTGATGAGAACAGGGATGCCGTGCGCGACTTGGGCGCCTCCATCTTTGCCTTGGCCTTCGCGGACTTCTTCTTCGGCGCCGCCTCGACAATCTCACCCGTTGCGGCATCGACCGTCGTGTCGGCGACGACAGCAACCTCGGCTACCTCGGGTTCAATTTCGGTCACGTAGGGCCCAAATCGACCATCTTTCGCGGCGACGAGTTTGCCGTTTTCGGGGTTTACTCCCAAGATTCGATCTCCGGCGACCGGTGCGTTGATGAGTTCCTGAGCACGCTCGAGCGTCAGTTCATCGGGCGGCATGCCGTCGGGAAGGTAAACCTTTCGCTTCTCGCCGGTACCGGCGTCGGGGTCGTCGACCTCGATGTAGGCGTTAGTCGGCCAGATGCGGACAACCACGTCCTCGGCAACCGGGTAAGAGTTCAAGGATTGCTTGTCGATGTCACCGAGGTTCTCCGCCGACTCCTTTAATCCAGGATGCTCGGCGTGCCCGAAGTAGAACTGACGCAACCACTCACGCCAGTCCGCTTCACCGTTGGCAATCTTGTCGAGATCATCTTCCATCTCCGACGTAAATTCGTAGCTCACGAGATCGCCAAAGCTTTGTTCCATCAATCTGGTTACCGAGAAGGCAATCCAGGTGGGCACCAAAGCCTGGCCTTTCATGACCGCGTACCCGCGATCGAGAATCGTGGCAATTGTGGCCGAATAGGTTGAGGGTCTTCCGATGCCAATTTCTTCCATCTTCTTCACCAGCGTTGCTTCGGTATATCGCGGCGGTGGGACCGTGGAATGTCCCTTGCTTTCTACTTCAGCCAAAACGAGGGTTTGACCCTCGGTCATGATCGGGAGTTTGGAATCCTCTTGTGCATCTTGAGCGTTGCGATCCTCATCGGATGTCTCGTCGTAGGCATTCATGAATCCGCGGAACGTGATGACCGTTCCGGACGCAACAAATTCAGCCCGAGGCTGGGCTGGTGCGACCACGTCGATGGTGACTGTCGCGGTTTGACCACGGGCATCCGCCATCTGCGACGCAACAGTTCTTTTCCAAATCAGGTCATAGAGTCGCAGCTCTTCTCCGCGCAACACGCTGGAAAGTTCATCGGGGGTGCGGAAAACGTCACCGGCTGGGCGAATCGCCTCGTGCGCCTCCTGGGCCGTCTTGCTTTTTCCGGCATAGAGGCGAGGCTTTTCGGGTACTTGATCTTCGCCGTAGAGCTTGATGGCTTGAGACCGCGCCGCGTTCATCGCCTGCACCGAGAGGTTCGGGGAATCCGTTCGCATGTACGTGATGTAGCCGTTTTCATAGAGTCGCTGCGCGACACTCATCGTTTGCCGGGCCGAGAACTTGAGCTTCTTTACGGCTTCCTGTTGCAACGTCGACGTCGTAAATGGAGCAAATGGGCGACGCGTGTAGGGCTTGGTTTCGAGCGACGCAACAGTCACGGTTGTGCTCGAATCACGCATCGAGGCGGCGAGTGCGGCAGCTTCGACCTCCGTGAGAACTCGGGCAGAAGACTTGAGCGATCCGTTGTCGGCGAAATCATTTCCGCTTGCGAGTTTTGCGCCATCAAGTCGCACGAGCTTGGCATGAAATTGGTTCGTTGCCGAAGAGTCCGTTCCGACTGTTGCCAGCAGGTCCCAATACTCTGCCGAGACGAAGGCGATGCGCTCTCTCTCCCGATCAACAAGAATTCGGGTCGCCGGCGATTGCACTCGGCCTGCCGACAAACCGCGTCCAACCATTCGCCACATGACGGGCGAAATCTCAAAACCATAAAGGCGATCAAGGATTCGCCGCGTCTCCTGTGCGTCAACGAGTGATCGATCAATCTCGCGAGTGTTGTCTCGTGCCTTTTCGATGGCTTCTTTTGTAATCTCGTGAAATACCATCCGATGCACCGGCACCTTTGGTTTCAACACCTCGAACAGGTGCCAGGCGATGGCCTCTCCTTCGCGGTCTTCATCAGTCGCGAGGTAGAGCTCGTCGGCCTCTTTTAATGCACGCTTCAAATCGGCGACGGTTCGTTTGCTGTTATCAGAAACCGCGTAGTACGGCGTGAAACCGTTCTGAACATCAACAGCGAATTGAGCAAACGGTCCCTTCTTCATGTCGGCGGGCAACTCTTTTGGCGTCGGGATGTCACGAATGTGACCCACGGATGCCAATACCTCATAGTCGGGTCCCAGGTACTTGCCAATTGTTTTGGCTTTCGCGGGTGACTCGACAATGACGAGCTTCTTCAATGCAGACAAACAATTCCTCCGGTTTGGGTCTTACCGAGGTCACCATACAACGCTTTTTCTCCAACACACCAAATGCGGGTACTTTTTCGGGTACTCCTCTGGGTCGCACCACCGTTCAGAGATGAGGTGTCACGAGATATTCAGAGTCCCGCTCGCGAACGAACACTGATGTGAACAGGGCCAAAAGGGATGCTCATCGAAATAAAAGCATCTCCGAGCACAACGCAGGACCACGACGTCGTTGAGACCTCACTGATGACATCGGCCGCTCGCGTGCAAGGATCACCCGTGACGAGACCGTAGGCCGCGCTTGCCGCAGTGAGTGCCGCTCGATCACTGATTGACTGTGCGCGCTCGTGCACGACGACGAATCCAACGAACGGGAGCAAGACACCGGCCAGCGTGACACACGAAGCGACGACTGCGAGGGCCATCACGGAGCCGGCCCCCACTTCCGAGAAGAGAAATTCACGGCGTGCACGAACTCGATCGCGATGGGTTAGAGCGCGCGTGGCATGCATGACTTTTCCGAAACGTTGAGTCCAACGAGACTGTAAATCCCCGATGTTGCGCTTCGCAGGGTGACGCAGATCAGGTCTCGCGATATCTCGAACGTCGCGAGAACACCCTGCCGCTGGTTCGTGACACGAGCCAACGCTTCGTCGGGAGCAATTCCAATCGAAATTGCTCGAGCAGCAGACGAGGCCGTGCTCGCGAGCCATGCGTGGTCGGCAGCCATTTTCACGGCCCCCAACAGAGCGGACGCAATGAGAATAACGGTGGGAAGCGTGACC
>JBMOEY010000021.1:0-19358 GCA_049314515.1 Microbacteriaceae bacterium | reverse complement strand
ACCGAACCCGTTGGACCGAGCTTCTGGGAGCGTTCCACAACATGAGCACCACATCCGCACCACCACAAAAGGGTTTCATCGCATCTGCGTCGAACTACTTGGATGAGCGCACCAGCATTTCGGGCGCCGTCAAGGAATTTGGTCGCAAGATCTTCCCCGACCACTGGTCGTTCCTCCTCGGTGAGGTAGCCCTTTACAGCTTTGTGATTATCTTGCTGTCTGGCAGCTTCCTCACGTTCTTCTTCCAGGCTTCGATGACTCCCGTTGAATATGCAGGGTCATACGTGCCCCTGCGCGGAGTCGAAATGTCCGCCGCGATGTCGTCGACACTCGACATCTCGTTCGATATTCGTGGCGGTTTACTGATGCGCCAGATTCACCACTGGGCCGCTCTCCTCTTCGTGGCGGCTATCGGGCTCCACATGCTTCGCGTCTTCTTCACCGGCGCGTTCCGCAAGCCCCGCGAACTCAACTGGGCCATCGGCTTCGTCTTGTTTGTGCTGGCGATGGCCGAAGGCTTCACGGGCTACTCCTTGCCGGACGACTTGCTTTCCGGTAACGGACTTCGAATCATCGACGGAATGCTGAACGCCGTCCCCGTCGTCGGAACCTGGATCACGTTCCTTCTTTTTGGGGGTGAGTTCCCTGGAAATGACATCGTCGGGCGCCTATACACCCTGCACATTCTGTTGCTTCCCGCAATGGTGTTGATTTTCATCGTTCTCCACCTGATGTTTGTCGTTATTCACAAGCACACCCAATACCCCGGACCTGGCAAGACCGAGCAAAATGTTGTGGGCTACCCCGTCCTTCCGGTGTATGCCGCAAAGGCTGGTGGATTCTTCTTCCTCGTCTTCGGTGTTGTTGCGCTTATCGCTGCAACGGTCACGATCAACCCAATCTGGAACTACGGTCCGTACGACCCCTCACCCGTGTCCGCGGGAACGCAGCCCGACTGGTACATCGGGTTTGCCGACGGTGCACTCCGACTGATGCCACCCGGCCTGGAAACAGTTTGGCTGGGCTACACCTGGTCGTGGAACATCCTCATCCCGATGCTTGTGCTCGTCGTCTTCCTTCTACTGGCGTTCATTTATCCCTATGTAGAAGCCTGGGTGACGGGTGACAAGCGCGAACACCACCTGCTCGATCGACCGCGCAATGCGCCCGTTCGAACCGCAATAGGTGCGGCAGGTGTTACGTTCTACGCCGTCCTGTGGGCGGGCGCATCTTCCGACATCATCGCCACGCACTTCAAGGTAACGATGGAGGGTGTCATCAACACGCTCCAGGCTCTGCTGATTTTGGGTCCCGTAATCGCCTTTATGATCACGAAGCGTGTCTGCTTGGCCCTTCAAAAGAAGGATCGTGAAATGGTGTTGCACGGGTTCGAAACAGGGCGAATCGTGCGCCTGCCTGGTGGTGAATTTGTCGAGGTTCACGAGCAGCTCGATGAGTACACTCGCTGGCAGTTGGTGTCTTTCAACGACAATGCTCCCCTTCAGCTCAAACCAAACCCGTTGGGCAAGATCACCGCATCAGCGCGGTTCCGAGTCGCGATGTCGCGTTTCTTCTTCGAAGATCGAATCGCACCCGTTTCCACCAAGGAATACCAAGCCGCTCTAGAACACTCAAGTCACTAGTCGCGCGGTCACAAAAACCCCGTCACAATGTGGCGGGGTTTTTGCTCTGGTCACTACAGTCAAAAGGCAAGGGCGTCGCGCCGCGTCGAGGAGAAAGAATCATGTCAACTTTTCTGGCCAAGTATGACGTGAAGCGGGCCATGCCCGCGTTGTACGCTCCTCGAAATCGCGAATTCGAGTTCGTCGACGTGCCTCAACTTACGTATTTGAGCGTCGATGGGCAGGGCGATCCCAACGGGGAGCTGTTCCAACGCGCGATTCAATCGATTTATCCGGTGGCATACGGAGTGAAATTTAGGTCAAAGGAAATCCATGGTCATGACTACGTGGTCCCGCCCCTTGAAGCACTGTGGTGGGCTGACGACCCGACCGCCTTTGTCTCCGGTGACCGGACAGCATGGCGTTGGACGTTACTCAGCTGGTTGCCCGATTGGATAAGCCAAGCGGACGTTGACGAGACGATGAGGAGCCTCGTCCGCAGGGGGCGCGCACCCGAATGTCTCGTGACTGTGCGAGCCATCTCCGAAGGTTTATGCCTGCAGATGCTGCATGTCGGGCCTTTTGCGAATGAGGAGCATGTTCTCGCCGACTTGCACGACAGGCTCATGCCACAGCAAGGGCTAGGCTTCACCGGACCCCATCACGAAATTTATCTGAGCGATTTCCGTAAGACACCACAAGAAAGCCTCCGGACAGTGCTCAGACAACCAGTTAGTCGCGAGTGAATCGGACCCCGACGCGTCGGTAAGCGTCGCAGCTACTAGTGCCCGAAATTGCCGCGGTAGTACTCGTAGGTCCAACCAACCAGGGCGATGACGACAAGAGGGATGCCGATGATGGCAATCCATACTCCAACCGCGAGGCCCAAAAATGCGAGACCGATGGCAAAGCCAAGAACGAGTGGCCACCAACTCCACGGACTGAAATGACCCAGCTCGGGGTCGGCGTCATCGATGTCTGCCTCTGGTCGATCTTCGGGCAAAAGTATTCCACCCTGGGACCGATTGACGGCGTTCAAAAAGAATGCGATGAAGCCGGCCAAAATAGCGGAAAGGAGAATGCCAACCGTTCCCACAATCTCCCAGGTACCCGTGGCGAGAACATTCCAGACGGTATAGACCGCAGAAGCCACCAGAAAGAACAGCCCGAGGACTGTCAATAAGACGATGTTGCCCTTCATGCGAGCTAGCCCTTCTTTCCAGCGCCGAGAGTCGGTACCGACGATGCTCCTGCTAGTGCATAACCGGCTGGGGCAAGCTCCGGGTGGTTCACGTCGAAAGCAGGTGACTCGCTACGAATTCGTGGGATGCTCGTGAAGTTGTGGCGCGGCGGCGGGCAACTCGTTGCCCACTCCAACGAGCGGGATGTTCCCCACGGGTCATCCACGGTGACTTTCGGAGCGTACCGAGCCGTGAGGTAAATGTTGAGAATCCATGGAAGGAGCGAAATAGCCATGATGAGTGATCCCACCGAAGACAACTGGTTCATCCATGTGAAGCCGTCATCTGGCAGGTAGGTCGCGTATCTACGTGGCATTCCAATGACACCCAGCCAGTGCTGGATGAGGAACGTCGTGTGGAAACCAATGAACATTAACCAGAAATGCATCTGACCGAGGCGATCATTCAACATCTTTCCGGTCCACTTTGGCCACCAGAAGTAGATTGCACCGAAGAGACCGAATACTAAGGCTCCCACCACGACGTAGTGGAAGTGCGCCACGATGAAGTACGAGTCAGATGTGTGGAAGTCCAGCGGTGGTGACGCAAGGATGATTCCCGTGAGGCCTCCAAACACGAAGTTGAAGACGAAGCCCAACGCCCACATCATGGGTACTTCAAACGTCACGGAACCTCGCCACACCGTTCCGATCCAGTTGAAGATCTTGACCCCAGTCGGAACAGCAATGAGCATCGTGAGCAGCGCAAAGAACGGAAGAAGTACCGAGCCCGTGACGTACATGTGGTGGGCCCACACGGTCATCGAGAGCGCGCCAATCGCAATGGTTGCGTAAACAAGGGTCTTGTAGCCAAAAATCGGTTTGCGACTGAATACCGGGATAATTTCTGACACCACGCCAAAGAACGGCAGGGCAAGGATGTACACCTCAGGGTGGCCGAAGAACCAGAAAAGGTGCTGCCAGAGAATCGCTCCGCCAGTTGCGGCATCGTAGACATGCGCGTTGAAGAGTCGGTCTGCCGCGAGTGCAAGCAAGGCTGCCGCGAGAATCGGGAAGACCAGAATCACCAGGATCGACGTGACGAGAATGTTCCAGGTGAAGATGGACATGCGGAACATTGTCATACCCGGAGCACGCATGGTGATGATGGTGGTAATGAAGTTGACGGCACCCAGAATTGTGCCAAAACCACCCATCGCGAGACCCAAAACCCACATGTTCGCGCCAATTCCCGGAGAGAACGTCTGCGAGCTCAGTGGCGTGTAGGCGAACCATCCGAAACTGGCGGAGCCTGCGGGCGTAAAGAATCCGCCGACGGCAATCAGCGCACCAAAGAAATAGAGCCAGAAGGACAGCATGTTGAGCCTGGGGAAGGCGACGTCAGGTGAACCGATTTGGAGTGGAACGAGCTCATTAGCCAATCCCGCAAAGAGCGGCGTGGCAACCAACAGAAGCATGATGGTGCCATGCATCGTGAACATCTGGTTGTACTGCTCTTTTGTGGCCAAAACGTTGAGCCCCGGAGCAAAAAGTTGGGCACGAATGAGCAGCGCCATCACGCCACCGATCAGGAAGTAGACCAGCGACGTGATCATGTAGAGGTGGCCGATGATTTTGTGATCAGTGGACGTCAACCAGCGGACGACGATGTTTCCCTTTTTGACCGCCCGAGTGACTCCCACGGTCTGAGGCCGAGTAGCGGCATTGTCGACAGGGGTCGGAACCAGTGTTGTACTCATAGTTTCAGCCCTTACTTCTTTGCTGACTCGGCGACAATGTTGGCCTGCCCGAGGTTGCGGTTATATTCAGTTCCAAGTTGGCCCTCGAAACCTTTGTCGCGAAGCGACTGGATGTACGCGTCGTACTCACTTTGTGAGACGACTTTGACCTGAAAGAGCATCTGCGAGTGGAACTCCCCGCACAGCTCTGCACACTTTCCCTTGTAGGTTCCTTCGCGTTCCGGCACGAACGACATGTAGTTCGTCTTGCCGGGAATCATGTCTTTCTTGTACAAGAAGTCGATGACCCAGAAGGAGTGGATGACGTCACGCGCCTGAAGTTGAATCTCCACGGTCTTGCCGACAGGCAAATAGAGTGTCGGAATTGACGCCGGGTCAATTGAACCCTGAGGAGCATCGGGCGACGTGTCAGGTTGGACTTGAATTCCGGAGTAGTAAACGTTGTCGTTGGTGTAGTTGAAGTCCCACGCCCACTGCTTACCGAAGGCCTGGATCGTCACATCCGGGCTCTCATAACGTTGTTCGATAATGGCTTCATCGCGAGCGGTGAAGGCGAAGAATCCAAGAATCAGGATGAGTGGAACGGCCGTGAAGAAAACTTCAATCGGAAGGTTGTACTTGAGCTGAACGGGCATTCCCGTTTGGCCCTTTCGGCGGCGGTAAACAACCATGGCCCAGATGAGGAGCCCCCACGTGATGGCACCCACACCCAGAAGAACAATCCAGCTGGTGACCCAAAGTCCCGTGATTCGATCCGTGTGATTCGTCACACCAGGTTCCCCCGGCAAATAACCACGGAGCTCTTGTTGCGTGCAACCGGCGAGGCTCAATGCAATCGTGCTCGCAAGAGGAATTGCGAGCCACTTGAGGCGATGATTCTTGACCACCGGTAACCTTTCCACCTAGCACAAAAAACGGCTCAGCCGTCCCCTTATGACCCTCTCAGCCTATCGCGCGGGTGTGCCCCGTTAACGCCGGAACGCGGGTTAACTTTTCCACTGAGTGAAGTAATTGGTCTGCCATCGCGTGAATGGCTGCGATGAGGTAGCGCCCGCAGCCCAACTAGTGAAATGAATCCCCGCAGGCGCAGCTTCCTTGAGCATTCGGGTTGTCGATGGTGAACCCCTGCTTCTCAATGGTGTCTTGGAAATCGATTGTCGAACCCTCCAGATAGGGTCCGCTCTTTCGATCGACGATCACGCCCACACCGTCAAATTCAACAATGGCATCTCCATCTTCGACCCGCTCATCGAAGAAAAGCTGGTAGATGAGACCCGAGCAGCCACCTGATTCAACTGCGAGGCGCAATCGGTACTCGGAATTCTCCTCTTGAGCGAGGAGGTTCTTGACCTTCGTCGCAGCCGCAGGCGTGAGGGTAACTCCATGCGAGGTTTGTGATGTCGTTTCCATGCTCATGACATCAATTCTAGGTGCGACTTTATTCCGTCTGGGTCGTTGAGCTGCAGAAGTAGGAGGGACTGAGTGCAAATCGCCTTGCGAAGGACTCCTAAGTCAAGCGACTCGTTTGTCCCGTGAGCACGCGAGTCCGGATCTTCAACACCGGTAACAAGCACTTCGGCGTCAGGAAACACCTGTTTGAAACTCGCAATGAATGGGATGGACCCCCCGACACCCATGTCCACCGGTTCCACGCCCCAGGCTTCCCGCATCGCTCCGCGAATGGCTTGGGCAGCCGGGCCGCCACCGTCATCAAGGAACGCTTCGCCAAGGTTAATCTCGTCGATCAACACCTGCGCACCAAAAGGAACGTGTTCCTCGACGTGAGCGCGAACCGCGTCAAGTGCGTCCTGGGCCTTCTGGCCGGGGGCAACACGCACGCTGACTCGCAACCGGACGCTGGGCAGAAGCGTGTTGGAGGCGCTGGAAACCGGCGGCGCGTCGATTCCGGTGACCGTTATCGCTGGTTGAGACCACAGTCGGTGCAAGACATCACCATCTCCGATGAGGGTCGCCGAGGGCACAAGCGATGCCTCATGACGCAACAGTGCGTCGTCATATGCGGGCACATCTCGACTCTGTGGTGTGAGACCAATGACCGCGACCGAGCCATCCGGCGTGTAAAACGAGTCAATCAGTCGAGCGGCGGCCATCATTGCGTCGGGTATCGCGCCCCCGAACATCCCCGAATGAACGCCGTGTTCGAGGGTGCGCACGGTTAGTGCAAACGTGACGTTGCCGCGCAAACTAACGGTGAGCGCAGGAACGCTCGTGCTCCAATTTCCCGAGTCCGCGACAATAATCACGTCGGACTCAAGGCGATCACGGTATGTCTCGAGAAAGTTGTCAAAGGAGGGAGAGCCATACTCTTCTTCGCCCTCGATAAATACGACCAAACCGACAGCAATATCCACCGAGAGTTCCTTCAGTATCTGAAGTGACGACAGGTGCGTGACTACCCCGGCTTTGTCGTCGGCGGTCCCACGGCCATAGATGCGGCCGTGCCGTTCCGTCGCATCGAAAGCCGGAGTCTCCCAGTCGGATTCGTTGCCCGGTGGTTGAACATCGTGGTGCGCGTACAACAGAACAGTGGGCCAACCCTCGCGCGCCTCTCGACGCGCGACAATGGCTGGGTGCCCCCAACTCGGCTCAGGTGAGGCTGAGTGAACATCAACTAAACCGGGAATCTCTGCTCGAAGGATTTCGACGGATTCAAATACGTCCAATTCCTCTAACAGCCGAGCGACTTCTTCAGCACTGCGCTCCACATGGGCCGCATCAAAGGCCGGCCAGGAAACCGATGGAATTCGAACAAGTGACCTGAGAAGGTCAACGATTCCTGTCCACCCCCTTTGAATCAGGGCATCAACAGACTTCGCGCGAGACAGCTCAGACATGCGGGTAATCTTATGGGCGAAAGTGCCATCGGTCGATGAGGATCGCGTGGCAGGTCTCTCGAAAAAAAAAGGATAGCTCGTGGCTAAGAACGAAAATGTTGAGGTGACGACATCCCCAACCGGAGAGTCGCTGTCTGGAAAAGGTCACGCGACGCCCTCACGGAAAGAACGCGAAGCGGCGAATAAACGGCCTCTCGTGCCCAACGACCGTCGTGCTGCGGCCAAAGCAAACCGAGAAGGAGTTGCCAAGCAGCGCGAACGCGCGCGCTTGGGAATGGCCTCCGGCGACGAGCGCTATCTGCCACGTCGTGATCGTGGTCCGCAGAGGCGCTTCGTTCGAGACTACGTGGACGCTCGATACAGTGTCGGCGAACTAATGGTGCCGCTAATGTTGCTCGTCATTATCGGAACTTTCGCGGACACTCTGACCATCGGCTCGTTCACCCTGGCTGAGCTCGGTATTTTCATCATGTGGGGATTCCTCGTGGTCGTCATCCTGGATGCGCTCATGCTGAGCGCAAGCATTCGACGGCGCATCAAAGCCAAATTTGGCACCGAAAACGCGGAACGCGGTCTCGCGTGGTACGCAGCAATGCGCTCGATTCAGATGCGCCCGATGCGCATGCCCAAGCCGCAAGTGAGACGCCGCCAATACCCTGAGTAAGAATTGAACGATCAGGGCCCACTACACAGACATGTCTGTGCAACTGGGCACACACTCTGGTCTAACGCGTTCTCAATCCACGATTGATGTTGCGCGCCCACCAGGGACCTTGGTAGATGTACCCCGTGTAACCCTGCACCAAGGTGGCGCCGTCCCGCAATCTATCCCGCACATCACCTGCGGTCTCGATTCCTCCAACCGAGATAACACAAAAATCAGGAGGGACAATGGAACGTATTCGCTGGAGCACCTCGCGACTCCGAATCGCAACGGGTGGTCCAGACAGACCTCCGGAACCATATCCGTCAACAATGTCCTTGGGTGTCACGAGATTTTCCCTCGACACGGTGGTGTTTGTGGCGATGATGCCGCTGAGTTTAAGTCGAACACAAAGGCGGGTAATTTCGTCAACTTGAACGTCATCGAGGTCGGGAGCAATCTTCACCAGAAGCGGGACCGAACCCGCCTCGCGCCCAACGGCAACGAGTAGCGGCTCGAGGCTGCCAAGTTCCTGTAGTCCACGAAGTCCAGGAGTGTTCGGGGAACTGACATTCACGACGAGATAGTCGGCCAAGGGCGCGAGCAACCTCGTGCTGATCAAATAATCTTCCAGCGCATCCTCAACATCAACGACGCGACTCTTGCCAATATTGACCCCGATGATGGGTCTGTTTCGAATTCGCCGAAGTCTTTCGAGACGCCGTGCGATCACCACGGCTCCATCGTTATTGAAGCCCATACGATTGATGAGAGCACGATCCGGGATGAGTCGGAACAGTCGCGGGCGTGGATTTCCCGGTTGAGCATGAGCAGTGACCGTGCCTACTTCGACGTGGCCAAAACCAAAGGCGCCCAAACCAATGGTCATGTGCGCATCTTTATCAAAACCAGCTGCCAAACCGAAAGGCGAGTCAAAGACGAGTCCTAGTGTCTCGACTCGAGCCTCCCGAGGTGGTCGGCAGAAAAATCGCACCAATGTGCGCACCCCCGGCACGCCGGCACAGCGAATGACGATCGCCGCCAAAGAGTGGGCACGCTCGGGCGCCAAACGGGAAAAGAAGGCCCAGAAAATGAACCGGTACGCAGCTCGACCTTGGCGCGATGTTTCGTTCCGCGTCACGGGTTCAGGTCGCCATCTAGGGCCGCCGTAGAAGCTCGTTCTCGCCGGAGTTCTGTTACGGCCCGATCAAAGTCATCAAGCGAATCAAAAGCTTGGTACACACTCGCAAATCGAAGGTAGGCAACCTCGTCCAACTTCTTCAGCGGCGGCAAAATTGACAGCCCGATTTCATTTGCGTCTATTTGGCTCACGCCGGTCGCGCGCACCGACTCCTCAACTTGCTGAGCGAGATTCGCCAAGTCCGCATCCGTTACTGGTCTACCTTGACAGGCTTTTCGAACACCGGACACAATTTTTTCTCTGCTGAAAGCTTCGACAACGCCCGAACGCTTGATGACCGTGAGGCTCGCCGTCTCAGTGGTACTAAACCTTCCGCCGCACTCAGGGCATTGACGGCGGCGGCGAATCGAGAGTCCGTCGTCAGACGTTCGTGAATCAATGACACGGGAGTCGGGGTGTCGACAAAAAGGACAAAACACGAATTACTCCTCCGTCGCGTGGGGAACCGAAATCACAGGAAGCGCAAACCGAGCATCCACCGCGTCGGCGTGGGCGGGAAGGTTTTCATCATCGGCGAAAACTCGGATGTGCGATCTGACCTCCCGCAGTGCTTCGGCGTTGTACTCAATGACCTGCTGGGCCCGAAGAAACGTATAAGAACCAAGTCCCGACGAAAATGCCGCCTGGCCGGCCGTTGGCAACACGTGGTTTGAACCCGCCAGGTAATCACCCAAACTGACAGGGGATGTCGGACCAACAAAAATGGCTCCGGCATTGACCAAATGCGGAACTAAGTCATGCGGATTTTCGGTGTGAACCTCGAGATGTTCCGGAGCGTAAATGTTGGAAACAACGACAGCCATGTCGAGGTTGGAAACCAAAACAAGCGACGATTGCTTTCCGCCCAGGGCCTCCTCAACTCGACCGCGATGACGCGTGTGAGGAACGAGGGACCGGAGGGCTTCGTTGACGCGTGTCGCGAGATTCTGCGAGTTCGTCACAAGAACGGCCGAGGCGAGTTCGTCGTGCTCCGCCTGCGAAATCAGATCGGCTGCAATGAGGGCAGGGTCCGCCATGTCATCCGCAATGATCAAAATTTCAGTCGGACCCGCCTCCGAATCAATCCCGACGGCACCTCGCACGAGTCTCTTAGCCGCCGCAACGAAGACATTGCCAGGACCGGTGACCACATTGACAGGTTTCAGCTCCAGCTCCGGCACACCGTACGCGAAAGCTCCAATGGCTCCGGCACCACCCATGGCGTACACCTCGGTCACACCAAGCAAGGCAGCGGTAGCGAGAACTGTGGGGTGGACGCGTCCGTCCTGATCTTTTTGAGGTGGTGACGCAATCGCAACCGAGCTCACGCCAGCGACTTGCGCCGCAACAACGTTCATCACCACGCTCGACGGGTAGACCGCTTTGCCACCGGGTACATAAAGCCCCACACGCTCAACAGGTATCCATCGCTGGGTGACAAGAGCACCCGGTGCTACATGAACCTCGCGCTCTGGTGGAATGCCAGCCAACGAAGCCAAACGAACACGTCGAATCGATTCCACAATGGCCGAACGAAGTTGCGCGTCTAACGTCGCAAGCGCGCCATCAAGATCCGAGGGCGGAACAGCGATCTCATGACCAACGACACCGTCGTAGGACTTTGCCTGATCTCGAAGAGCTACTTCACCTCGTTGAACAACATCGTCAATCAGCTCTCGGGCCGAAACAATCGCGGCATCAATGTTGGACGATATGCGCGGCAGCCTGGCCGAAATCTCGGACGCCGAAAGGGACTCATCCCTCAAGTCGACTGTTCGCATCATGATTTCCCTAGCCTAGGACGCGACACAGGACGGACCGAGCAAAGTCTTAATCTCTCCGTAAAAGTCTGGAGTGACTCTAATCCGGTACGGAAGCTCAAAAACACGCGCCGTCCCGGCACGAGTCAGTCGAAGTCGAACCTCCGTTTCACCGGGATGTCGATCCAGTACGCCCTTGATTGCCTGGAGAGTATCTGTCGTCGCACGAGACTCGGCGACGAGTAAGGTCAGAGAACTGCTCGGTTCGGTGGCATTTATCTGCGGCACGTTGAGAGAATGCGCGTGCAAAGTCACACCATCATCACGACGATTGATTCGGCCTTTAACAGCGATAACGGAGTCGGTCATGAGAAGGTCACCGAACTCCACGTAGGTTCGACCCATGAACATAATCGTGATTTCACCGGTGAAATCTTCCAGAGTCACGCGCGCATAAAAACTGCCCGCCTTCGACGTGCGTCGCTCAACTTCGGTGAGGAGTCCGGCAACAATGACGTGCTCGCCGTCGGAAAGGTTTTCGTCCCCGAGCACGTCGACAATGGACAGGCTCGCGTGCTTCGCAAGCTCAATTTCCAATCCAGCAAGCGGGTGATCGGAGACATAGAGCCCCAGCATTTCGCGTTCAAACGCGAGTTTTTCCCGCTTGGACCACTCTGGACGATCCGGAACAACGTTCGTTGCTTCTTCGAATTCGAACATGTCACCAAAAAGGTCAACCATGCCGTGCGCTTCGTTCTTTTTGAGGCTAACGGCGGAATCTATAGCTTCTTCATGAATCTCAAGGATGGCTCGTCGAGTCGATCCCATGGAATCGAAGGCCCCCGCTTTGATAAGGGATTCCACGGCCTTCTTACTTGCTGCAGCCGCTGGGACTTTCTTGAGGTAGTCGTGAAAAGAAGTGAATCTGCCTTTATCTTCTCGAGCTGAACGAACGAATTCCACGACGTTCGAACCCACATTCCGAATAGCCCCGAGACCAAACCGAATGTCATTGCCGACGGCAGAAAAAGCGCCGTTCGATTCGTTAACGTCTGGTGCAAGGACTTTAATTCCCATGTGTCGGCATTCCGACAAATACAACGCAAGTTTGTCTTTGCTATCCCCCACGCTCGTCAAAAGCGCTGCCATGAACTCCGCAGGAAAGTTTGCTTTGAGATACGCCGTCCAATAACTCAAAACTCCGTAACCCGCAGAGTGCGCCTTGTTGAACGCGTAATCCGCAAATGGCACGAGAACTTCCCAAAGCGTCTTGATTGCGATTTCGCCGTAACCATTCGAAAGCATGCCGGCGCGAAATCCCTCAAATTGCTTTTCGAGTTCCTCCTTCTTCTTCTTTCCCATCACACGCCTCAAGACGTCGGCCTGACCAAGCGTGTAATTCGCCACCTTTTGGGCAACAGCCATTACCTGCTCTTGGTAAACAATGAGACCGTAGGTGCCACCGAGGACTTCCTTGAGCGGTTCCTCGAGTTCGGGATGAATAGGCTCAATTTGCTGCAACCCATTCTTGCGAAGCGCGTAGTTCGTGTGCGAATTGACACCCATGGGCCCCGGGCGATAGAGCGCAATCACGGCCGAGATATCTTCAAAGTTTGTCGGACGCAGTTGGCGAAGCAACGAACGCATTGGTCCGCCATCGAGCTGAAAAACCCCGAGCGTGTCACCCCGACTCAACAATTCATAAGTCTTGGGGTCAGCGTCGAGGTCCAGGTTTTCAGGTTCGACCACGATACGTCGGTTTGCGCGAATGTTGGCAAGCGCATCCTCCACGACGGTGAGGTTTCGCAAACCAAGAAAATCCATCTTCAGTAACCCCAGGGCTTCACAGGGCGGTTGGTCGAATTGGGTAATGACGGCGCCATCGTCTTCGCGAGCCATGATGGGCAAGACATCAATCAACGGTTCAGCGGACATAATCACGCCTGCCGCGTGCACGCCCCATTGACGTTTGAGATTTTCGATGCCCAGAGCAGTTTCAAACGCTGTCTTGCATTCGCCATCCGTTTCAATCAACGAGCGAAGCTCATTTGCCTCTTTGTAGCGTTCGGCCTCCTTGTTGAATACATCACCGAGAGCAATGTCTTTTCCCATGACCGGGGGTGGCATTGCCTTCGTCAATCTTTCGCCAACTGAGAAAGGCATACCCAGCACTCGAGACGCGTCTTTCAGCGCTTGTTTAGCCTTAATCGTGCCGAATGTGACAATTTGAGCGACACGGTCATCGCCGTATTTTTCTGTCACGTAGCGAATCACTTCACCACGACGACGATCGTCAAAGTCAACGTCCACATCGGGCATGCTGACGCGATCAGGATTCAAAAATCGTTCGAAAATGAGTCCGTGTGCCAGAGGATCAAGCTCGGTGATTCCCATCGCATACGACGCGAGAGACCCGGCTGCGGATCCGCGACCCGGCCCAACTCGAATGCCCTGCTCGCGGGCCCAGCGGATGAAGTCAGCCACCACAAGGAAATACCCCGGGAATCCCATCTGAATAATGACGTCAATCTCGTACTTGGCCTGTGCCCGATGAGCGTCGGAAACACCCTCGGGGAAACGCCGCTCAAGTCCGCGTTCAACTTCTTTGGTGAACCACGTTGCTTCTGTTTCACCATCCGGCACGGGGAATCGAGGCATGAGGTCGCGCTTTTCAAAGCTGCTTTCGCACCGCTCCGCAATCACCAAAGTGTTATCACAGGCTTCCGGAAAATCTCGAAAAACGTGGCGCATTTCCGCAGCCGACTTCAGGTAATACTCCTGCGAATCGAATGCAAACCGGTTGGGATCATTGATTGTTGAGGCCGACTGGACGCAAAGCAGGACATCATGAGCGGCGGCGTCGTTGGCGTGCGTGTAGTGAAGATCGTTTGTCGCCACGAGCGGGAGGTCAAGATCTTTTGCCAATCGGAGCAAATCCGACTTAACTCGACGTTCGATATCGAGTCCATGATCCATCAACTCAACATAAAAATTGCCCGCACCGAACAAGTCACGAAAGTCGGCCGCAGCCTCTCGGGCAAGATCGTATTGGCCGAGTTTCAGACGAGTCTGAATTTCACCGCTCGGGCAACCAGTAGTCCCGATAAGTCCATCGGCAAACCGAGATAGCAATTCCCGATCCATGCGTGGCTTGTAGTAGTAACCCTCGAGGGACGCCAGTGACGACATCCGAAACAGGTTGTGCATTCCCTCAGTGGATGCGGCTAACAGAGTCATGTGCGTGTACGCGCCACCTCCGGCTACGTCATCTTCTCCCCCATCGCCCCACCGCACTCGAGTCTTATCAGATCGATGCGTGCCTGCGGTGAAGTACGCCTCTGTGCCGATGATTGGACGTATGCCCCGACTTGTCGCAGCGGACCAAAAATCGTAGGCGCCAAACATGTTCCCGTGATCAGTTATCGCAATCGCTGGCATGCCTTGCTCCACGGCAGCGTCGAGCAACGGAGCAACACGAGCAGCACCATCCAGCATCGAATACTCGGTATGCACATGAAGGTGAACGAAGGATTCGCCTTGAGTAGACACGTCTGAGCTCCGAAAAATCGAGAATGGATTGCCCAGTCTACGGGCGAGTCAGGCTCCCCTTGAGAACAGTCAGCGCGTGTTGTAAGTCAGCCGGATACTCAGAAAAAAAATCGACCCAAACACCCGTTGTGGGGTGCACAAAAGCGAGCTGACGTGCGTGAAGCCATTGGCGGCTCAAGTCGAGTCGTTGCGCTAAAACGGGATCCGCACCGTAAAGCAGGTCACCCACGCAGGGGTGTCGCTGGGCAGCCATGTGAACCCGGATCTGGTGGGTCCGCCCCGTCTCGAGTCGAATCTCCACGAGCGAGGCGCCGGGAAAGGCCTCGATGGTGTCGTAGTGAGTTACCGCATGCTTTCCGGCACCGGTCACGGCGAACTTCCAACTCGAAGATGGATGGCGGCCAATGGGAGCGTCGATCGTTCCAGCTAGTGGATCGAGCTGACCTTGCACGACAGCGTGGTAAGTCTTCTCGACTTTACGATCGTGAAATGCCCTCTTTAGTCGTTCGTACGCAATTTCTGACTTAGCGACAACCATGGCGCCACTCGTACCCACATCGAGGCGGTGAACGATTCCCGCGCGTTCCGGTGCTCCCGACGTGGATATTCGATACCCCGCTGCCGCCAACCCTCCCAGCACCGTGGGTCCTTCCCAACTAACCGCTGGATGAGCGGCGACGCCAACGGGTTTGTCGACGACGACGACGTCGTCATCCTCGAAGAGAATTCGCAAGCCCTCGACATGCGCCGGCGTAACTTCGGCAACTCGCGGCGAATTCCAGGAGACTTCGAGCCACGATCCGGCACGTAATTTCTCAGATTTCTTGACGGGGTGACCGTCGAGCGACACAGTGCCCTCATCGCATGCCTGTGCGGCCGTTGTCCGAGGAATGCCGAGCATTCGGGCGATTCCCGCGTCGACTCGCTCACCATCGAGTCCGTCAGGTATCGGAAGCGATCTCGACTCCATGGTGATTATGTTCGCGGCGCTTTGCGGAAAGATTTCTCGCGAGTGCCGTCAAGTTTGAGGCCAAGCAAACTGAACCATGCGAACAAAATCATTGCCGACACGATGCAAATATCGGCGACATTGTAAATTGCCGGCATCATCCACGGTGTCGAGATGAAGTCAATGACGTGTCCATTGCCGAAACCCGGCTCACGAATGAGTCGATCAGAGAGGTTTCCGAGTGTCCCACCCAGAAGAAGACCAAGCATGACGGCCCATCGAACAGAATGAATTCGTCGAGCAAGCACGGCAATCGTTGCCACGACAACACACGCAAGAATCGAAAATATCCAGGTCATGCCACCCGCGAAGGAAAACGCGGCACCGGGGTTTCGAACGAAAATCAACTCGAGCGTACCGGGAATCACCACCACTGGCTTTCCTTCGACGAGACCTGCCACAACAAGGGCTTTTGTGATTTGGTCGAGCACCAAAACCACGGCCGCAAGACCAATGATGAGCACTATCATCCACGCGGAGGCTCGCCGCGACGCGGTGTTCACCGACTCGATGCCGCCTCAGCCGTCATTCCATCTAGGTCCTTGAGTTGTCCCTCAATGTAGCCGCGGAGACGAGAACGGTACTCGCGCTCAAACGTTCGTAGTTCATTGATGCTGTTCTCCAGCATTGCCCGCTCTTGGTCAAATTTGTTGACCTTCGATCGCGCGGATGACTCGGCTTCCGCGATGATTCGCGCAGCGGTCGCTTGACCTTCTGTCACAAGAGCGTCCCGCTTCTCAATTCCTTCGCGGACGTGCTCCTCGTGGAGCCGGCGCGCAAGTTGAAGCAAATTGTTTGAACTCGTTGAATCCACGCCGGCAAGTTCTGGGAAGTCAGCAACGGGGAAGGATTTGGCGGGGGCGGCGACTGACTTGCTTCCAGCACGAGCCTCTGCCGCCACTGCACGTTGACGAAGCTCTTCGTTCTCCTGTGTGAGCCGTCGAAGTTCCACAACGATTTCATCGAGAAAGTCATCGACCTCGTCTTGGTCGTAGCCTTCACGGAATTTCGTCTGTTGAAATCGCTTGTTGACGACATCTTCTGGTGTCAACGCCATACCCACTACGTCCTTTACTTGCCTGTTCAGGTTCGCCGAGACTCACTCAACAAACAAAATCTGAGCTAAGGCTAGCAAACGTTAGATGAATGCGAGGGCGACATACATCCCAATAATCGCGAGAAGTAGCACGACGGTCCAAGCAAAATCGAGGGCTACAGCCCCAAATCGGACGGGTTTGATGACTCGGCGAACCAATTTGAGCGGCGGGTCGGTGACGCTAAAAACAAAATTAAGCAACACAAGGAGCCCTCCGCGTGGTCGCCAGTCCCGTCGAAGGACGAGGACAAAGTCAACAATTAGCCTGGCCCACATGAAAAAAGTGAAGATCAAGAGCGCATAGTAAAGGACCGTGGCTAACCACGAAAAGATACTCACGATGACGAAGGAATGCGCGGTGAGAGTTAGTTGAAGAACGTGTTGTCGACTTCGCCGGTGTTTGCCGGCTCGTCTCCGGAAACCATGACGCTCTCGGGTGACAACAAGAAGACCTTGCTGGTTACTCTTTCAATTGACCCACGGAGTCCCTGACTCAGGCCACTCGCAAAATCAATCAATCGCTTGGCGTCGTGGTCGTTCATCTGAGTCAAATTCATAATCACGGGAATTCCTTCCCGAAAATTTTCCGCGATGATGCGCGCGTCCGCATACACTTTGGGCTGGACTGTAACGATTTCATTCAGCTCGTTGAGCACCGGACTCCCCTTTGGCGCACGAACCGGACGCATTTGAGTGACCTGCCCCCCGCGCGGTGCAACTCCAGTGGCCTGACGCTCAGTGGGAGCGGCGGGGTAATCTTCGTAGCCCTCTTCGTCTGCAAGGCCGAGAAAGACCATCGTCTTTTTGATCGGGTTCGCCATGAGATTCCTCCAGTGAGTGTGGCACTACTTTTTTAGGCTAACCCTGGATTGGACGAGAACCCGTTATTGCGGTGCCAATGCGAAGGTGTGTCGCACCATGAGCGATTGCCTGCCGGAAGTCGTGCGACATCCCCATCGAAATCGATTGGGCAGTCGGGTGAACTTGCGTGAGCCTGGCACTTGCGGCCTGAACGCGCGCAAATGCCGACGCAGGTTCTTCGTCGAGAGGGGCAACAGCCATGATGCCGACCAGATTTAACGACTCTTCGCTTGCGATGTGGTCGGCAAGAGCGAGCATGTCTGACTCATCCGATGCACCGCCTCGACCACCGTCTGATGTCAGATTCATTTGCACGAAGCAATCAAGTCGTTCGTGTTTTCGCAAGGTCGGGTCGCCACCGGCCAGCGCATCCACGAGTGACGCGCGGTCGACGGAATGTAGGACGTCAACGTACGTTCGAACAGCTCGAGCCTTGTTCGATTGAAGTTGTCCAATGAAGTGCCACTGCAAGTCGGCAAGTTGACTGAATTCACGCGACTTGATCTCAGCCTCTTGATGCCGATTTTCACCGACATTTCGCACACCGAGGTCGTAGAGGTCTGTGACGAGCGAAGCCGGATGAAACTTTGTGACGACGATGAGAGTTATGTCGGTGGCATCACGATGTGATGCGGTGGCTGCCTCATCAATATCGGCACGCACGCGATGCAGGCGATCCGCGAGCGAAGCGCTGGACTCCATCAGCGGCGCATGAAGTCCGGCACGTCAAGGTCTCCCTCATCGACCGGTAAACCAAGTGAGTAGGCGACCGTCGTGGTCCGAGCCGGTTCCGTCAATGCCGCCGTGATGTCTGACTCGCTATAGCGATTTTGTGAGCCAGTATTCACAAAGGGATCGTCATCCTCGACGAGTTCGTGGGTCGGCATCGACGGGGGTGTCGAGACACTGATTATTCCCGTCTCGAGGTTGCTCGACGGTGCGTACTGGGATGGTTGCGAAATCTTTTTTGGCTCTCCACCATCGAATCCGGCCGCGATGACGGTGATGCGAATTTCGTCACCGAGAGTGTCGTCGATGACCGTTCCGAAAATAATATTGGCCTCAGGATGAACCGCATCTTGGACCAGCTTGACTGCCTCATCCGTTTCGAAAAGTCCGAGGTTCGACCCACCCTGAACCGAAACAAGGACTCCACGAGCTCCCTCGATACTCGCTTCAAGCAACGGTGATGCGACAGCAAGTTCGGCGGCCTTGATGGCGCGATCTACGCCCCGCGCAGAACCAATCCCCATCAGTGCCGCACCCGCGCCCTGCATGACGGATTTCACGTCGGCGTAATCAAGGTTTATCAACCCTGGCGTCGTTATGAGGTCGGTTATTCCTTGAACGCCCGCGAGAAGAACCTGGTCGGCTGACGCAAAAGCGTCTTTCATCGTGATGTTCCGATCGCTAATTTGCAGCAGTCTCTCGTTCGGAACCACGATCAGAGTATCGACTTCGGCGCGCAATGCAGCAATACCTGTGTCGGCCTGAAGCGCGCGTCGTTTTCCTTCAAAGCCGAAGGGCCGAGTCACGACGCCGATGGTCAGGGCGCCAATCGCCTTCGAAATCTTGGCAACCACCGGTGCGCCACCCGTACCAGTTCCCCCGCCTTCCCCCGCTGTGACAAAAACCATGTCTGCGCCAGCAAGCGCCTCTTCGATTTCTTCTGCGTGGTCTTCGGCAGCTTTGCGACCCACCTCGGGATCGGCGCCCGCACCCAGCCCACGTGTCAATTGACGTCCGACATCGAGCTTGACGTCAGCTTCACTCATGAGCAGCGCTTGCGCATCGGTATTAATTGCGATGAACTCAACACCCTTGAGGCCGCGATCGATCATGC
>JBMOEY010000020.1:0-21519 GCA_049314515.1 Microbacteriaceae bacterium | reverse complement strand
TCGTCTATCTGGTGATGAATAACAGCCATTACTGCGCGCGAAGCCTCTCGGTAATGGGAGCGGCCTCGTCGTCCCGGGGTAAACGCGCCACGACACCGGAATCGAGCATGTCGTAGACCAGGGTGCTCATGTCTTGCGTGTCGTTGATGTTTGCATCAACGTCGGGAGAGAACGGATCGGGCATCGGCGGAACGGCGTCGAGCGTTGTTTCGGGAAGATCCGTGGCAAATGTTCGGAGTCGTTTGAAGGCGTCGGTCTGAGACTCCACCTGCGGGGTCTCCGAAATCGTCACAATTTTCGTGGTGGGTGATGCCGTCGAAGACGGTGCACGCCTCGCCGAACTCGGTGCCGACTTTTCCGCCGGTTTCGTTGCGTCACTCGAGGTCGAGCGCGCGGCTGCGGCGACGGGCATGGCGGCAGTCTTGCCATAGCCCGATTCTCGCTCGTCTCGAACAATGACGCCGGCAGACAACTCCACAACGCGCTTTTTCATCTGGTCGACGAAGTCGGCGGCGTGCGTCGCCACGACAACCGTGGTGCCCGACGCGTTAATTGCTTCGAGCAACGACATGATTCCGGCGCTGGTAGCCGGATCGAGGTTTCCCGTTGGCTCGTCGGCGAGAAGCAAAGCAGGCTTATTCACAATTGCGCGAGCAATGGCCACACGTTGTTGTTCACCACCGGAAAGCTCGTGGGGGTAACGCGACGCCTTGCCGGCAAGGCCCACCATTTTGAGAACGTCAGGAACTGCCTCCTGGATAAAACCTCTCGACTTACCAATGACCTGCAGAGTGAAAGCGACATTGTCGAACACTGTCTTGTTCGGCAGCAACCGAAAGTCTTGGAATACCACGCCGAGTCGTCGACGGAAATACGGCACCTTACGTGACGACACGCTCGAAAGGTTTTGCCCCAGCACGTGAATCTGCCCACTCGTGGGTTTGTCTTCTTTAATCATCATGCGAAGGCACGACGACTTGCCCGAGCCCGAGGCGCCGACCAGGAAGACGAATTCGCCCCGCTCAATGTTGAGATCGATGGCATCGAGAGCCGGGCGAGACGTACCGGCGTACTTTTTCGTCACGTTGTCGAAGAGAATCATGCTGGACTCGAGCCTAAGTCGAGACGCGCGCGAATGCCCGGAACGACGCGCTAGACAACGTTCTTGCGCCAGCGGATGCCCGCCGAAATGAACCCGTCGATGTCACCGTCGAAAACTGCCGACGGATTATTGACTTCGTGCTCAGTTCGCAAATCTTTGACCATTTGGTAGGGAGCGAGCACGTACGACCGCATTTGGTCACCCCAGCTAGCGGTGATGTTACCGGCAAGCTCCCTCTTTTTGGCGCTCTCCTCCTCGCGCTGCAACAACAGGAGGCGCGATTGCAGAACACGCAATGCCGCCGCGCGATTTTGAATTTGACTCTTTTCGTTTTGGCAACTGACCACTATCCCCGTCGGGATGTGCGTAATTCGAACTGCTGAGTCCGTCGTGTTGACCGATTGGCCGCCCGGTCCACTCGAGCGAAAGACGTCGACGCGCATGTCGCTCTCCGGAATCTCAATGGACTCGGTCTCCTCCATCAACGGAACAACCTCGACGGCCGCAAAACTCGTCTGGCGCTTACCGGCCGAGTTGAACGGGCTCATGCGAACCAAGCGATGCGTGCCCGCCTCGACGCTGAGCGTGCCAAACGCGTAGGGCGCGTCAACTTCAATCGTTGCCGATTTGATCCCAGCCTCTTCGGCATAACTTATGTCGAGCACGCGCACAGAAAAGTTGTGTTTCTCGGACCAGCGCAAATACATGCGAAGCAGCATCTCGGCAAAGTCAGCCGCGTCAACGCCACCGGCTCCGGCTCGGATGGTGATGACGGCGGCGCGAGCGTCGTATTCTCCGTTGAGCAGCGTGTGAATTTCGAGGTCATCCATAACTTTTTGAATGGCCGCAAGTTCGGACGTTGCTTCGGCTGCCGCATCGGCATCGCCGGCTTCGTTAGCCATGTCGACGAGCACTTCAAGATCATCAAGGCGACTTTCGACGCTGACGATCCGAGCCAGTTCCGCCTGAGCATGACTCAGCCGACTCGTGACCTGTTGCGCTTTCTCGGTGTCATCCCACAGATCGGGGGCCCCGGCGGCCTCGCTCAACGCGGTGATGTCTGCTGTCAACCGGTCGACACCCACAACGGACTTGATGTCGGCAAACGTCGACCGCAACGCGCGAATCTGGTCCGATAGGTCAAGGTCCAACATGATGACTCCAGCCTACGGCGTAGGCTGGAGGCGTCATGTCGTCGCCCGTTGCATTCCGGATCCGCGCGATGGTGGTGCCCATCTATCTGCCGACGTTGTTGTTTTCCGCCGGTGAAGCGGCACTTGTTCCAGTGTTGCCCGCCATTGCGAGCCGTCTCGGCGCCGACCTATCTGTCGCCGGAATTGTGGCGTCGATGCTCGTAGTCGGCATTCTCGTCGGCGATATTCCGGGCGGCTGGATTGTGGCGCGCATCGGCGAGCGCATGGCAATGCTGTGGTCCACGTTGTTGGCTTTGCTCGGAATCGCCGTGGCGATTGTTTCCCCGAATGCGGGAGTTCTCGCCCTGGGTGTTCTCGCACTCGGCCTCGCCACGAGCGTCTTCGCACTGGCGCGCCACGCGTTTCTCACCACATTCGTTCCGCTGACCCACCGCGCGCGTGCCTTATCGACGCTTGGTGGGATGTTCCGGGGCGGCGCCGTTCTGGGACCATTCTTGACCGCCGGCTTAATGCTTTTGACTCACGATCCGGCGAGCGCGTTTTGGATTACCGCGGCATTTACGCTGGCGTCGGCTCTCGTCTTGCTGCTGATGCCCGACCCCGAGAAAACCTTTGGTGTGGCGCGCACGACGCGCGTTCGAGTCTCGACCTCGCACATACTTTCGGAAACGGAAGGCGAGCTGGAGGCCCTCAACGAAACCCGTGGCCTCTTTCTCACCGTCGTGTCAAACTGGCGCGTTCTGATTCGCTTGGGCACCGCCGCTGGGCTCGTCGTCGCGCTTCGAACCGGACGTACCGTGCTCCTGCCCCTGTGGGCCGTGAGTATCGGGGTCAACTCCGGCGACACGGCACTCGTTCTCGGCCTCGCATCAGCCATCGATTTCGGTCTTTTCTTTACCAGCGGCCATGTCATGGACCGCTTTGGTCGCCTGTGGGCGATTGTTCCCTCGATGCTCGGCATGGCCATCCCGCTCATTGCGCTCGCGTTCACCCATAACGCGACGAGTGCCGTCTTCTGGTTCATCATCACAGCCCTCATCATGGGGCTGGGTAACGGACTGGGTTCGGGAATCAACCTGACCCTCGCGAGCGACCTCGCGCCGCGGAAAAACCCTGCCCCGTTCCTCGGCGCGTTTCGCTTCATCACCGATGCGTGTGGAGCCGCGGCGCCGCTCGTCGTGTCGGGGCTCATCGCGGTCGCATCTATTTCGGTTGCCGCGATCGGTCTCGGGGCGTTGGGGCTTGTGGGTGTCGGAATGATGGTGCGCTGGGTGCCCCGGTACATCCCCACTGCCGCCAGGGGAAACCGAAATTAGACGAACGCGTTAAGCCCGGTCATTTCGCGACCCACGACGAGCGCGTGCACCTCATCGGTTCCCTCGTAGGTGCGGACCGCCTCAAGGTTGGCCATGTGACGCATCACGGGGAACTCATTCGTGATACCGTCACCGCCGAGAATGCTGCGTGCCGTCCCCGCGATTTTGATCGCCTCGCGCACGTTATTGAGTTTGCCGATGCTGATTTGCGCGAACGTGAGGTCGCCCTTCTCTTTGAGCCGTCCTAAGTGAAGTGCGAGCAGAAGACCTTTTTCGTATTCGAGCATCATGTCGGCGAGTTTCGCCTGAGTGAGCTGGAACGACCCGATCGGTTTGCCGAACACCTCACGTGTGGTCGAACGCACGATGGCGGCGTCAAGACACGCGCGAGCCGCCCCCATTACCCCGAAGACAATCCCAAAGCGTGCCTCGTTCAAGCAACCGAACGGACCCGAAAGTCCTCGTGCACCCGGAAGCATCGCGCTCTCACTCACCCGAACATCCGTCAGTTCGATGTCACATTGAATGGATGCGCGAAAAGCAAGTTTTCCGTCGATCGGCGTCGCGGTGAAGCCGGGAGTCGAGGTGGGCACAATAAACCCGCGAACTCCGTCCTCGGTCATTGCCCACACGATGCAGATGTCGGCAAGTGAGGCCAGCCCAATCCATCGCTTGGCGCCGTTGATAACCCATCCGTCCGCGTCCCGTCTGGCAACGGTGAGCATGTTCGCCGGGTCGGAGCCTCCATGCGGTTCGGTCAGACCGAAACACCCGATTTTCTCCCCAGCAGCCATCTGTGGCAGCCACTCCTGCTTTTGTTCCTCTGAACCATATTTGGAGATAGCCGCCATGGCGAGCGACCCCTGCACGGAAACAAGCGTGCGCCAACCTGAGTCGACGGCCTCGAGTTCGAGACACACGAGACCGTAGGCGACCGGGCTCGCGCCGGCGCATCCGTACCCCTTGATGTGCATTCCGAAGAAGCCTTGCTTCGCGATTTCGGGGATCAACTCCGTGCGAAAGTACTTGTCGTCGTAGTCGACCTCGGCGGTGGGCGCGATCTTGGTTTGCGCGAAGGTGCGAGCCTTGTGCTGCCATTCGCGCTCTTCCTCAGTCAGCAGTGCGTCAACAAGAAAAACGTCGTCGGTGCGTGCAATATCGGGAAACTCCGGGGTGCTCATTCGACTCTCGACCTCTCGTCATCAATCCATCCACGTCCAGAATGCTCTCCCAAAAGCGGTGGCACCAACTCGTAGCGGGCTTTCGATTCCGACAGCCGGATGGGGCTGCGCACACTCGTTGCTGTGCGCCCGTCGGAGGCAATGGTGACCAGGGGGTCAAGATCGATGTGTTCGGCAAACGCGAGCGCGTCGGTGACGGAATTCACCGGGCCGACGGGGATTCCCGCGGTTCGCAAGGTCGTCACCCAGTGGTCTGAGCCGGCAGTCGCGAGCACCGTCTCAATGGTTACCGTGAGTTGTTCTCGATGGGCAACCCGCTGCGGATTGGTCACAAACCTCTCGTCGTCGGCCAGCGCAGGCACATCGAGCGCGTCGCACAACGAGCGAAATGCACGGTCGCTCCCCACCGCGATGATGATCGGTCGGTCCGCCGTGGCAAAAAGTTCGTAGGGCGAAATGCTGGGGTGGGCGTTCCCCATACGCGACGGCGCCTGACCCGTCGCGAGCGCGTTCCCCGCCTGATTCACCAACGCGGCGAGCGCCGTCGACATGAGGTCCACCTCGACGAGTTGTCCGTGCCCGTCGGCGTGCGCATCACGCGCACGCAAGGCCATCAGGATACCCGCGACCGCGTTTTGCCCACACATCACGTCGACCAATGCCACGCCGACCTTTGTCGGCTCACCGCTCGGCGATCCCGTGATGCTCATCAGTCCACTCATGGCCTGCACCAGCAGGTCATACCCGGCCAATTGCGCACCCGCGGTCGACGACCCGAACCCCGTGATCGAGCAATACACCACTCCCGGATTGTGCGCGCTCACCGCCGCGTAATCCAGGCCGAACTTTTGCATCACTCCCGGGCGAAAATTTTCGATCACCACGTCGGCGCTGCGAGCGAGTTCTCGGGCCGTGGCGAGGCCCGCCTGCGTCGCGAAATCGCAGACGACAGATCGTTTATTCCGATTGACGCTTCCAAAGTAGGCCGATTGTCCGTCAGTACCCACGGGAGGTTCCCATTCCCGTGTTTCATCGCCCACCGGGCTTTCGATCTTGATCACATCGGCGCCAAAGTCAGCCAACATCATGGTGGCGAATGGTCCCGCGAGAACACGAGAAAAATCTGCCACCCGTACCCCCGACAACGCGGCGTTTGTCGGTGTCGAATTCATCGTTCCAGTCTAGGCGAGCACTCGTGAGGCCCTACTAGGCACACACGCCCTTCCTGTCGTATCGTCACCGTATGGCTCACATCGCACTCAAAAATTTCATCAACGGACGCTATGTCGACTCGAGCGCTCCGACGTCGCTTGATATCACGAACCCCGCGACGGGTGACGTTTATGCCACCACTCCCATTTCCATTGCCGACGATGTCGACTCCGCTTACGCCGCCGCCGCTGCGGCCTTTAAGGTGTGGGGCGATACCACGCCCTCGCAACGTCAACTCGCGCTGTTTCGCATCGCCGACGCGATCGAGGCACGCGGTGAAGAGCTCGCCGACATCGAAGTACGGGACACGGGCAAACCGCGCTCGGTATTCGTCAGCGAAGAGATTCCTCAGTCGGTCGACCAAATTCGTTTCTTTGCCGGTGCGGCGCGCAACCTGGAAGGAAAATCGACCGGCGAATATATGCCCGACCACACGTCGTCGATTCGGCGTGAGCCAATCGGTGTCATCGGGCAAGTGACGCCGTGGAATTACCCGTTCATGATGGCGGTGTGGAAGTTTGCTCCGGCGCTCGCTGCGGGCAACACCATTGTGATCAAGCCATCCGATTCGACCCCGGCGTCGACTCTGTGGCTTGCCGAGCTCGTGAGCGAGTTCGTGCCCGCCGGCGTGATGAACGTCGTCTTGGGCGACCGTGAAACGGGGCGCCTCGTCGTTGCACACAAAACCCCCCAGATGGTCGCGATCACCGGTTCTGTGCGCGCCGGTATGCAGGTGGCAGAAGCCGCCGCCTCTGACCTCAAGCGTGTTCATCTCGAACTCGGCGGCAAGGCACCCGTCATTGTTTTTGACGATGTCGATTTGGAACGCGCCGTTGAGGGCATCGCGATGGCGGGCTACTTCAATGCCGGCCAAGACTGCACCGCGGCCACGCGTGTGCTCGTGCAAAAGGGCATCCACGACAAATTCGTTGCCGCCCTTGTTGCCCACGCAAAAAAGACCGCGATGACGGGTCCCGGGGATGACGCTTTTTTTGGCGCGCTATCGAGCGACGTCCACCTCGCAAAAGTGACCGAGGCGATTGCACACCTTCCCGCACACGCGCGCGTGGAACTCGGTGGCAAGCGACACGGTGACACCGGCTATTACTTCGAAGCCACCGTGGTGAGCGGACTGCGTCAAACTGACGACGCAATTCAGAACGAGATTTTCGGGCCCGTCATCACGGTGCAGCCCTTCGACACGGAGGATGAGGCCGTTGAGCTGGCAAATGACGTGACGTACGGACTGTCATCGTCGGTGTGGACGACGAATCACGGGACGGCAATGCGGGTGTCGAAGCGGCTCGACTTTGGTGCCGTGTGGATCAACACGCACATTCCGGTGGTCGCAGAAATGCCTCATGGCGGATTCAAACATTCGGGCTATGGAAAAGACCTGTCGGCCTATGGGTTTGAGGACTACACACGCATCAAACACGTGATGTCCTACATCGGGAAATAGTGCACGCTAGCTGAGAACGGCCGGAAGGCACTATCGTGACAATCGCACAAGGACGTGCATCCGCGGATGGTCCGCTCTCGGAGCGCATCCCCGTACTGAAAGGTCATCATGGCTAGCACTGAACAATCGGACTCCGCGCACCTGAGCGCGCTGGGGTACGAAAGCAAGTATCACCGCTCTATGTCAGTCTGGAGCACCCTGGCACTGGGCTTCACGTACCTGTCGCCACTAGTCGCCATTTACGCGCTCTTCGGATTGGGCCTCGCAACCGCAGGTCCGAGCGCCATCTGGTGGATCGTCATCGTTGGAGCGGGTCAGCTTCTCGTCGCGCTCGTCATGGGTGAGGTCGTCTCACAGTTCCCCATCGCGGGTGGCATTTACCCCTGGATGCGCCGCCTCGCCGGTAAGCGTCGTGCGTGGATCACCGCGTGGGTCTACGTGTGGGCCATGCTCGTGACCATCACCTCGGTCGCGGAATTCGGCGCCCCGTTCCTGTCGCAGGTCTTTGGAATCAGCGAACTCACGCCGGAAATCAACCTCGCGCTGACGCTCGGTCTCTTGATCCTCGCCCTGCTGCTCAACCTCGGCGGTACGAAGTCACTCGCCCGAATCGCGCGGATCGGTCTCGCGGCCGAGCTCATCGGTGTGGTCGGCATGGGCTTGTTCTTGCTCATCTTCCACCGCCACAACGACTTCAGCGTGTTCTTTGAGGTCTTCCAGGGCAGTGTCATCGACTGGGCTCCGATGTTCCTCGGTGCCGCGCTCGTCGGACTCTTCATGTTCTACGGCTTTGAAGCCTGTGGCGACGTGGCCGAAGAGGTCAAGGACGCCGCTCGTCAGGTTCCCAAGGCCATGTATCTCACCATTTTCATCGGTGGCGTCTCGGCGTTGTTCTCCTTCTCGGGTTACGTGCTCGCGGCGCCCGACCTTGCCGCTCTCGTCGAAGACCCGGCCCCCATCCCTACGGTGCTCACCGCCGCAATCGGCGAAACAGGAATGCGCATCTTCCTCATCATTGCCGTGATGGCCTTCATCTCGTGCGTGCTGTCGCTTCAGGCTGCCGCTAGCCGCCTGCTGCACTCGTTCGCTCGCGATGAGATGCTGCCGGCAAGCAAGTGGCTGTCGAAGATTTCTGACCGCAACAAGGTTCCCGCCAACGCACTCCTCGTTGCCAGCATCATCCCGATGATCCTGGCGGTCGTAATTTACTTCGACCCGACCACGCTGGTTCCGATCACCGACTTCGCCGTCGCCGCCATCTACATCGCCTTCCAGGCAGTCGTTCTGTCGGCGCTGATTATGCGATTCCGTGGATGGAAGCCCGCCGGACCGTGGAACCTCGGAAGCTGGGGCATCGTCGTCAACATCGCGGCACTGGCCTACGGTCTGTGGGCCCTCTGGCAGCTCATCGTTCCGGACGTGCTCGCACAGTGGGGCGTCGGCGTCGTGCTCGTCGTCGGTTTGCTCTACCTGTTCATCGCGCGACCCGGACGCAAGTCCAACGTGCCGTTCGGTGACGCCATTGAGGTTGCCAACAAGATGCGCGCTGCGGCCAAGTAACGTTGAGCAGTGCTGCCCCGGTCGTTCTGGCCGGGGCAGCACTTTTTTCATTTAACAACCCGAGGCGCGATCAGGGAGCCCAAAGCACGCTGCGCGCCGTCGAGGTCACGTCGATGCGCAACCCCGCCGGCATCAAAAAAGTGATGACGGGCGGACGCCACATCGTGGACAGCGTCACCTCGGCCGAGCGTCCGTCGGGCGTTCGCGCCGAATCGATGCGCACGTTGGTGAGATCGGGTGGCGTGGCTGCCGCCACAAAAGACTTCACCGCAGAAGCCACGAGGGCTGTTGTCAGATGAGGTTGAGCACGACCATTGACCACGGTGACATCCGACACTCGAAAGCTCTCGGCACCCACGAGTGAGGCGGCATCCGCGAGGCTAAACAGTCGCTTGCGTTCGAGATACAAACTCGTTGCCGCCGACACGGCGATCACGAGCGCGGCGCAGATGAGGCCAGCGAAAATGACAAGGATGAGGCTCGAGCCCGCCTCATCCCGTATCAGCATGGATCGCAACCGATTCATGCGTGAAACTTCGAGACGATTTCGGTCGAGCTTGCCGATATCGGAATCGTCGCATAGTGCGCAAGCCCAAACAGGTCCGGAACATACGGGAGGGGAATTCGAGTCGAGACGCTGACCGTCACTCGAGAGCCCGAGCGAAAACAATCCGCGGGCGTGGGAGCACATTGCACCCGTGTCGTCATCGGTTGGCCGATTTTTGCGTCGGTCTTAGCGAATTCAACGACACGTGAGACCCGAGTAAACGCACGCGCTTCATCGCTGGCCTGCACGAAAACGCGCACCGCGTGTCGACTGGCACCTTCAACGGCGAGGGCCGCCGACTGCACCACCGACAACGCAATGACGAGATACATCATCGGCACGAGCAGAAGCACGCCGGCCGCAATGAATTCAATGGATGCGGATCCTTCGTCAACCGACAACTTCACGCGCGGCATGGCCCCTCACCTCCAACGGCACGGCCGGCACCCACAAGCCGAGTGCCGGCAAGTTCGTGCGCACCGTAATCTCGACGGCCGGTTGCCCCAACCAGTCCAGAAAGCGGGCGCGCACGTCGCCGGCGTACTGTGACCCCACACCCGCGTTGATGAGCTCCGCGGTGCGCGCTATGCCGGCCGGCAAACTCGAGTCGGCGAGCGCTGCCCAGCGAGCTCCTTCGGATGCCGCATCCGCCACCGTGTTCTTGACGTGCAAGACGAGCGCAACTTGCATCACGCCGAGGGTCAATAGCACCAGCAGGATGCTCACGAGCGTGAACTCGACGGTCGCGGACCCGCGGTCGTCGGCGAGGTTCACCTTAGAAACTCACCACGCGCGTGATGGCGGTGTTGAAGAGTTGGCCGAGAGCGGGCGACGCGACCGCCCAGAGTGCGACGACGATGCCCGCGGTCATGAGGGTGATGAGAACCCAGCCGGGAACATCTCCCTGATCCGACGTTGACCAGGTGCGAATGGCGTGAAGAATTTTGTGAGCGCGCATAGACACTCTCCTTTCAATGGTGTGAGGAGAGAAGTCTTTCTCGCGCGGCGCAGATGTTGCGCTAGTTATCCACAACAGGGCTCACTGAAATCCAAGGAGTTGTCGTACCTAGCACGTCGAATTCCGCGGCGGAGCCACATCATTGATGAAAAAATTGTCGACAAGAGAGTTCACGCACGCGTTGCCCTTGTCGTAGCCCGTGTGACCCTCGCCCGTGAACGTGATGAGTCGGCCGTCCGTGAGGTGAGTCACGACGTCCTGTGCCCACTCGATCGGAGTCGACGGGTCTCCCGTGGTCCCGATAATCACGATTGGTGCGGGGCCGGTGGGCTTCATGCCGGCCGTAGCAAAAACCGGAGGAAACGGCCACAGCGAGCAGAGCACATCCCCGTAGGCAAAATACGGACCGAGCACGGGTGCTGCCTCACTCATCAGAGCAGCCGTTTCCGCCCACGTTGATTCGTCACTCGGCGGTGAATCCGCGCATCCAATCGCAATGAACGATTCGGTGTCGTTGCTCACGTAGGTTCCGTCGTCGTTGCGCCCGTTGTACCAGTCGGCCAGGCCAATCGCGGGATCCACGTCGCCCGTGCCATATGCCGCAATCATCTCCAGTAGGTCGGGCCACGTGTCGGGCGAATACAGGGCCGAGGTGATTCCCGACGCAAAAGTATCGCCACCGACCAGACGACCGTCACTTGCCGAGAGCGGGTTCGCATCGAGGGAGCTCAACATGTCGGAGATTTGCGCGGATGCGGTCTCGGGTGTCCCGTCGAGCGGGCAATCCGTTCTTTCGAGGCACCACGAAATCCAGTTACCCAGTGCCATTTCGAAGCCCGCAGCCTGATCTCCACCCTCCGGTCCCGATGCGGCTGCGTCGACGGCTCCATCCAACACGAGGTGGCCCACGTTCTGCGGAAACTCTTGCGCGTACACCTCACCGATGAACGTGCCATAGGAGTAGCCCAGATAATTCAGATGAGACTCGCCCACGAGTGCCCGCATGAGATCCAGGTCTTTTGCAACGCTGCGGGTATCAAGATGGCCAAGCAAAGCGCCGGTGTATTTCTGGCAACCATCAACAAACCGCTGAGCAATCTCTTTCTTTGCATCCAGCCATGATTCGCTGCCCCGCACGCCAGGCACGATGTCATACAGAAAAGCGTCAAGGTCACTAGCATCACCAGTGCAACGCACAGGATTTGATTCACCCACGCCTCTCGGATCGAAGCCGATTACGTCGAGCGACTCCGCTAAATCGGCATCGACAGCGTTGGAAAAGTCATTACGCACGAGGTCGACACCACTCTGCCCAGGACCACCGGGATTCACGAAAACGGCGCCTTTGCTTTTACCCGACGTTGCGGCATGCCGAATCATCGACAGCGAGATGGTTTCACCTTGGGGGTCGGACCAGTCCACGGGAGCCGAAATCGTCGAGCAGGAAAGGCCCTCACCACACTCGCGCCAGTCAACAGACTGACTGTAGAAGCCCTCCAATGCCGGATCGCTGGCACCGGTATCGGACGTGTTTGCCGAGGTCGGCGCCATCGCACACGCGCTCAGCGTCGACACGAGCAGAACAGACAGACTCGAGAGGATTAGTTTGCTGACTCGAGTCGTTGTGTGAGATTGCCTCATAGGTATGACCTTTCCGAACACATATCCTCATGATATGGAAATCAGCAGGCGAGCTGTCATCGCGAGCGGCATTTCAGCGGGACTCACTTTTGCCCTCGCTGCGTGCGCCACTGACGGGCGTGCGACCTCGGCAAACCTCTCGTCGACCGATTCGCCCGGAGGGGCGACCGCCCTGTACCCCAGGAGCTTTCTTCGCACCTCGTGGTCTAAGGATCCCTTCGCTCACGGATCGTATTCGTATCTGGCCCCGAGTGATGTCGGAACGGACGCTCGAGAGATGCTCGCCGAGCCAATCGGTCGTTTGCATTTCGCCGGCGAGGCAACCTCATCCACCGCTCCCGCAACAACTCACGGAGCGTGGGAATCCGGTCGGCGCGCGGCCGAAGAAATTGTGGACTCGCCCGGCACGGTGATCGTGATCGGTGCCGGTTTTGCCGGACTCGCCGCCGCCCGCGAGCTCATGAACGCGGGGCGAGATGTCATAGTTCTGGATGCGCGCGATCACGCGGGTGGGCGCGCCCACACGGTCATGCTGAACGGAGTTCCCGCCGACCTCGGACCCTCGTGGATCCACGGTGTGGAGGGCAACCCCGTGGTGGAGTTAGCCCGGTCCGCTGGGGTCGAGGTGATTCCCTTTGACTATGACAACCAAGTTGGCGGGAATCCTGTGGCCGAAGATTTTCTCGACGCCGTGCTGGAGGATGCCGCCGCGACCGACGACGCCGAAGCTCGCCCACTCTCCGACTTACTCCCAGATGAGTTGACCGCCGAACAACAATGGGTGATTGCCGTAAATGTCAGTGGGGAGTTTGGCGCCGACCCCTCCGAATTGTCGATGGCCGCTCCGGACGAAGGCGCAGACCTCCGCGGAGGTGATGCGCTGCTGAATCCCGGTTACTCCCAGATCGTGGATCACGTGGCACAAGGTCTCGATATTCGATTGAGCTGGATTGTCTCGCACATCACGTATGACGAGTCGGGCGTTGTCGTGACAGCCGACGACGGCCGTGAACTCCGAAGCGACCACGCCGTCGTTACCTTGCCCGTCGGAGTACTGCACGCCGGCTCTGTCACATTCACGCCACCGCTCAACGAAACGAAAACGCGCGCGCTCGATGCCCTGCAGAGTGGGTTGCTCGACAAGCTATGGCTCGAATTTGATGAGGTCTTCTGGGACGAAGATGTCGACGTCATCAATTGGATTGACCCGGACCACCCCGGACACTGGCCATTCTGGGTCAATGGCTACAAGATTTTTGGAAAGCCCGTGTTACTCGGATTCAATGCCGGAAGCGTGGCCCGAGAATTTTCGGAGAAAACGGATGACGAACTCATCGCCAGCGCCATGACCGCTGTTGCGACGATGAAACGGTGAGCGTGTCTCACGTCGGTTTACCGCGTCGCAGTCTCTGAGAGAACTTGTGTATTGGTCTCTCCACGAACATGTAGAAGAGTTGAGCCACCACAAAGCTCACGACGACCGCGATGAGAACAGCCCACACGGCGCCGTGCGTCAAGAAAGCCGCCCCGATGATGATGGGTTCGTGCACGAGGTAGAGGCTGAATGAAATCAAGCCCAGCCACGCCACGATTCGTGATGAGAAAAATCGAATGAGAGGAGGGAATGTTTCAGCCAGAAGCACGAGCGCACACACACCCACGAGGATAAATGGCAACGTGATTGCGCGAACCAGAAAGCTGTCGACCCAACCTGCGACGAGCCAGTGACTCATGATGAGCAACAGCGCAGCTACGAACGAGCACCAGCCAACCCAGGTGCGGTTTTCGAGTAATTGCGTCGCGCGTGTGACGAGAAAATCCCAGTGTTGCGCCATCAAGACACCCAACCCAAAAAAGGGCAGGTAGTACAGGGGTTCAAAAGCAATCAGTGCTCCAACGACGATCAGCGTGCCGATAATGACCAGTCCCAGCCATGGCTTGACTTTGCGAAGCAGGAGATAGAGCGGCAGGAGAAGCGAGAAGAGAACCTCATACTGCAGCGACCACAGCGGACCAATTCGGCCCGAGTCACCCAAGATGAGCGTGAAATCCTTGAGATAGTCGGTGAGCGAGTAAAACCCGTGGCGGCTTTCGAGCCACCGTGTCGTCAGAATGGTCTTGTCCACCGTAAAGAAAATGATGAGCGACCCCAGAAGCACCGAAAGTATCGTCGGGCCATAGAGTCGCACGAGGCGGCTCGGGTAGTACCGCCGCCAGGTGAAGTTTGAGCCCATTGCGAGGCGAGTCAGCACGATTCCAGAAATGACGAAGAACACGTAGACGGCTTCCGTGCCCATCCAAAAGAGATGAAGTGGGCTGTACGTAATCCAAGCCGGCCACCCATCGTCGGTGCGCCCGCCGAAGTAGGCCCACGACACTTGGGGCAACAAGAGAATGCAGTGTTGCAGCACGACGACAACGGCCGCGATTCCTCGGAGCCCATCGAGTGAACGCAGGCGCGTTTTCACGGGAGCCACGATTAGTGGAGTGCCTTGACGAGAAACGCGTCAAAAAGTTGGTTGACCGTCGAGTCATTCACGCCTTGCCAACTTCCCGTGCTTGAAAAATTCAGAATCTTGCCACCTGCGTCAGTTTGCCGAAAAACCACTTCGGCGCCCCCGAACCACGGATTGTTTCCTTTGGCGAGAATGCTGAAACTATCTGACGCCGTGTCGCGAAGTTTATCCGTCTCATAGCCACTGATACCCGGGGCGCGTGATGCGCACTGAGGGACCAGCAGTTTCTCGCCGAACGTCGTTCCCGACATAACTTGGGGCGAGAACTGCGCAGCCGAACTCTGCGTCGTCATGGTCGCGAAGGTGTTGTATCCCCGCATGTCCCAATAGGTGCCAAGTATCTGATCAATGAATTGTTCCTGCTTTGCGGTTTGGGCTCCGTTGCCCCAAAACAACTGATAACCCTCGGAGGTCGATTCAACGAATCGCCACGCGTTGTTACCCCCGAGAAACATCACGCTTCCGCCACGGTCGACGAACTGCGTGACGTGCTCAAACATGGCATCCGACCAATATTCGTCGTGCGCACCAAAAACGAGCAGTTTGTAATTGTCCGGAACAGGATTTTCGGTGAGGTAATCGTCGGTTGCGTTATCAAAACTCACGCCGTGAGCATCCAAGGCCGACTTCAACGCGAAGTTCGCGTTGGCGAGGTGCTCGGTGCAACTGAAGAGTTGGGAATCAATGTCTCCCGCGGCCGTCGTCACGGTCTCCGTGAACTCCGAGCTGGTGGGTGAAATCAGAAAATAGTCCATCGGATACGCATCGGGGCGACTGAAATCGCCAGCCAAGTTCAACGGATTGGCGTAATTGTTTCGAAGGCCGTTTCCGGAGTTGTACGCCTTGAGCGTGTTCGTGCCGTCGATAAATAGTGTGTCCGCGGTGAGATGAGATGACTGGATGAACACCGGAATGTTCCGGCGATCTGTGCCGGCGTTCACCTCAATTTGCAGCCATCCGCTGTAGCCCGAAGGAACCTCGATGCGCTGCGCGTGAAAATCACCCTGCGTGAATCCGGTGAGGCTGCGGACGGTCGTGTATGAGCCCTTTTTGTTCGCTGGGAACTCTCCGCTACCGACAATGGCTCGCGTGTTCTGGTCGACCGTGAAAACCGTCACTGTGCCTGAATCGCGGGAGAGAGTCAACAGAGAGACAACCTCACCTTCTCGATAGACCAACTTGTCCGACATGGCAATGAGCGAGTCATTAATGAGGTACGACTGATCGACAACGACGGGGAATTGAAAGTCATTGGTGTCCAGCGTTGACAGGCCCCGAACTGTTGACGCGACACTCGAGCGGAGCCACTTCTCGTAGCTCGTGTCGGTGACACCAAAGACAACGAAGTGACCAATCACCACAAGCATCACCGCGACGAGCGACGCAATCCAGATAATGAGTTTTTTCATTTCGTCTCCGCCCGCAAGAGTATCCCAGTTGAACCGCTGAGCAGCCCCGCAGGACCCGATTGAGAACACGAGTTTGGATGCGAGCGCTTACGTCGACGCGCAAACGCAAAGGGCCGCAGACATGAAGTCTGCGGCCCTCCGATTCCGGCGCGAAAATCGCGACGCAATCGAATGCGTGAAACTAGCTGTTCTTGGCAGCGCGCACAGCGACGATGCCGAAGACAACCTTGTTGATGAGGTCAGCAATGATGTAGATGATGGCGGCGATGAGACCAGCCGTCATGACCGACTTGTCATCGGCAGCACCGATGGACATGAATTGCTGAATGGCGGTACCCAGTGGGTAGATCGACCAACCGATGATGACGAACCACTTCATCGTGTTGACGGCCTGAACGGCGTATCCCTTGCCCGAAGCCTTGAGACCGAAGACCTCAACGATGATCCAGATCCACGCGAGCACCGAGATGATGAACCACACGTAGGTCATCAGCTGTCCAGGCGAAGCAATTTCGCCGAGGAAGCCAGTGACAATCATGATGACGTCCGCAACCATCAGACGAGCGATGAGGCCCTTCTTGACAGTGCCCGCGAGTGAGGCAACGACGCCGAACTCGAGAAGCAACAGCGGAGTCGTGATGATCCAGTCGATGTACCGCAAGGGCATCGTCTGGTCAATCGAACCACTCGTTGCAAGGTTCATCATCATGAAGTACATAATCGTTGCGACAAACGTGATGATTGACGCGTAGATTGCGACGCTACGGTGCGCAGCCTTCAGTTCAGATTTCTCCTGCAGGAAGTACAGGGTTCCAGCGGCCATGCCAACGAAACCCAGAATGAACATAGCGACCGTTGCAATTGCAAGCATTGAATCGCCCTGTGTAAGTGAAGCCATCTTCCTTGATACCTTTCCACATGCAGCCTCCACAATTTGTGTTGGCTACGGTCAGGCTACGCCCTGTGCAAGCATTTTTCCACGATTTATTGGCGACGAAATTTTTGCAAATCCTCTACAATCCCGCCTGAATGGCAATCAGTCCCGGAAAAACTGCGAACGCGATTGTGACGGGAAGAATGAGAAAAACCAGAGGTATGAGCATGAGGACCTCGTTTCTGCCCGCACTCTCAATTAAGCGTTGCTTTGCCTCTTCTCGTATGTCGGAAACTTGAGCACTCACCGCGTCAACGAGTGGAGTACCGCGTTCGAGGGTTGCGGTGATGTGCTCTATCGCCCGATTGAGTGAGGGAACTCCGGCAAGCGCTGCGCGCTCTTGCAAGGCGGCGCTCACGGAGACTCCCAGTTCGATACGAGCGAGGGCCTCGCGAATCACCTGCGTGAATGGTCCAGATCCTGCCCGCGCAATTCTGGTCAGTGCCGAGACCAAATCTTCTCCCGCAGCCAAACAGAGGCCGAGGAGTTCGAGACCGGACATCATTTCGGATTCCAGGTCTCTCGAACGGGCTCGGAATTGCTGACGCAACATCCACAGGGGCAACCACCATCCGGCAAGCCCGCCGAGAATCAGAAATCCAATGACGGGCGTGGCTGATGAAACGCCCGCCGCATAGGCCCCACCGAGACACAGTCCAGAGATGGCACCGGCGAGAGTCCACAAAAGTCTGCGGCTCGTCCATTCCAGCGGAGTCTCACGGCGACCGGCTCGAAACAATACTGTGTCTAACGATTCCTGTGCGACCCTGTGTTGCGAGAGGGCTACCGACAGTTTTTCAAAGGCAACGCGATAACGAGCCCGGTGTGGAACAGCTGCACCGGTTGAGACGGCGACCTCGTGAGCATCCGTCGACAGGTCCGAGAGATATGGCGCGATTCGCTTACTGTTCACAAATTCGAGTTTGCGCGACAGCGCTGAAATCACCAGAAAGACGCCAATACCGAACGGCACGCCGAGGACAAGTGCGAGCGCAAGGTTAATCATGCAAACCACCTTTTTTCTGGGCGCAGCCTGCCGATTCGAATCATGATGTGATACGCGATGACAGACATTGCGAGTCCGCCGCAAATGAGCGACGCTCCTGCCACGCTCTGATACGCGGTGGCTGCCTCGGGCCTCGACGCCAGCAAGACCACGACCACCCACGGGGCAGCCGAGCCGATCCCCGCAGCCACACGGATCCAACTTTGTTTTGCGACGATTTCGCGCCTCACCGCGAGATCCCTTCGTAACGTGCGCGAGAGTTCTCGCAGAACGGTGGTGAGGCGGGTTCCACCCACGTCTCGAGTGACACGCAGCGCTTCGACGATTCGGTCGCCGGCCGGGTCTGCCCACTCAGACTTCAGCTCACTGAGGCACTCGGCAACATTTGCCGACGATCGAGTGCGCTCGTCAAATAAGCGCGCCGCCGCCCCGATTGAACCCGGATAGGTCTCCCCCAGGGCCGCGACTGCCTCGACGATGCTGCGACCCGCCCGAATGTTCGAGATCAAGGTGTCTGACACGTCAGGCCATAGTGCCGCGCGTTGGTTTGCCCTGCGGGTGCGGCGACTGACGAGAAACATCCAGGGTGCGGCACCGCACATCGCGGCCGCGCACACAGCAAGAACCCACACGGGTGACAGCAGCAACACCACCCCGGCAACCACGAAGCACATCAAGAAATTCAACGCGAGAAAGTTCCTCATTGCCACCCGAGCAAACCCGGCGTCGTCAAGTAATCGGCGTGCCCGACGCCGAACCGACGCCATATTTCGAAATTCGCCGGGACGCCCATCGCTCGCATTCGTGACACTGTGGTTCCGCTTGCGAGGCCACAGGAAAGGTGACACGACCAATAGCACGCCACTTGCCAGTGAGAGCGCGACGATGGCAGCCGTGACGTTCATCGTGCGGTTATCCGTTCGCTCGACGTCGAAGAAGGGTCTGCGCTCAGAAAAGTACGAAGGTCGCGGTCGGCAGCGTCTGAGGTGTTGAGTTGATCTGGGAGATTCCCCGTCCACACGAGGGCACCATCGACCCGTTGGAAAATCGCAACCGTCTCGACGCGGGTGTCAACGACTCGACCGGTCGTGGCAATGATCTCGCGCACGCGCCGGTTGCCCTTCTCGTCTAGCTCGCAGTGAACGACGAGGTCGATGCATCCGGCAACCGTGGGGACGACAAAGGACGAGTCGATGTTGCGACCCGCCAAGAGTGGCAGCGTGCAGAGTTTCGTGAGCGCATCGGCAGCACTGTTGGCGTGAATGGAACACGAGCCGGGCAATCCGCTGTTGAGCGCAATTAGCAGGTCCAGACTTTCCGCCTCGCGAACTTCTCCGACCACCAATCGGTCGGGTCGCATGCGCAGCGCTTCCTTAATCAACCTTCGCAACCCGATTTCGCCAACTCCTTCCAGGTTTGCTTGGCGGCACTGCATGGCCACGAGGTCGCGCGCTCGAACGTCGAGTTCAAAGGTCTCCTCGACGGTGACGATTCGATCGGTTTCGCGCGCGCACGAGAGAATCGCGTTGAGCATCGTCGTTTTACCCGCCTGCGTACCACCCGAAACCAGGATGTTGGCTCGTGCTCGAACACAACACCGAAGAAACTCCGCGGCGTGAGCCGTGAGCGAATCCCTCTGCACGAGGTCAGTCATTGCGACAATGCTGCGAGAAAACTTTCTGATATTTACGGACCAGTGTTTTCGGGTGATGTCTGGAATCGCTACGTGAAGGCGCGATCCGTCGGGAAGTGAGGCATCAACGAACGGGGTGGACAAATCGACACGACGACCGGTTGATCTCAACATGCGCTCGACGAGCTCGCGGACCTGCCCCGTCTCCAGGTTGATGCCGGCTGGCTCGGCGATTCCTCCGCGTGCGATGAATATATCCGTGGGTGAATTGATCCAGATTTCTTCGATGCTCGGGTCGTCGAGAAAACCTTGCAGGGCGCCGAATCCGGAAATCTCCGCACGAGCACGACCAGCGAGTTCGTCGTGCTCAGCTAGTGAAACGTCGCCGATGTCGACACGATGGGCGAGTTCTCGACGAACCGCGTCGTCGACCACGTCCGCACCACGTTCTGAACCACGCGGTCGCGAAGTTTCGTCGGACTCGGTTGCGAGGCGGTCTCGAACGGCTTGAACGACCGAGACGAGAGTTGTTGAACGACGACCTTGTTGCGGCAAAAAGAGAGATTCGCTAGACACCGTCGAATTCTTGCTTTACCCCGCAGATGGTGTTTTTAGTTATCCCCAGCTCGGTGAGAAACGCGATTGATGAGCCGCGCGCCCCACCGTTGAATTGGGCGCTCCCATGCCCAACGGAGCAAGACGGTCAACGCAATGCACGCGACCGTCACGCCGACACCCTCGCTCACGAAGAAGACAATCCACTTACTCGCAGGCAGTCGACCGTGCGGGGTTCCAAAGACAACGTTGATGAATTGAATCAGAGGAACGTGAAAGACGTAGACCCCAAAAGACATCGCACCGGCGAACTCGAGGAATCGTCCCCAGCGCCGAGTCGGGTCGACATTGAACCGCGACACCTGCAAAATAAGAAAGGCAAAAATCGGGGCAGCAAAATACGTGATTGCGTAGCGGTAGGAATCCCAGTGCCAATCTTTTTCGATGAAGTAGAAAGATGCCACGGCAGCAATCGCAATCGTGAGCAACCACCAATTTCGCCAGCGAGATAATCGATCAAAGTTGAGGCGCAGAAGAAGACCAAAACCGAAACCGATTAGTGCTCGTCCAAGCGCCTCGGTTCCGCGAATCGGGCCCGACGCGTCGATGAATCCCGTGTCCGTCGTCAGCCCGTGCCAGAGCAAGACGTACCCGACCAGAATCACGTCGAGGATGCCCAACGCCCATCGTGTCAGAGTTGCCGGTGTGAAAATGAGGTTCGCAAACCACTCCGCCGAGAGACTCCACAGTGGAACATTCATGTCCATGGCAGGCGAAATGAATATCTGCAGCAACAAGAGGGCAGCCACGACGATACCGACCTGGTGAAGCGGTGCTTGCCCGGCGAGACTGCCGTACGGAACATCGAAGTTTCCACGATCAAGCATCACCTGACGCTCAATGGTCAACAGGATGATTGCAAGTGCAATCGCAGCAATGACGAGTGGCCAAAACCGAAAGACACGTTTCAGAATGAAAGTTGCGGATGCGCGCCCAGCTCCGGCACGTTGACGCGGCATGCTCGGCAACAACACGAAGCCACTCAACACAAAAAAGAAATCGACACACAGATATAGGGAGTCGAGCTGAGGGTAATCGCTTGTCGCGAAGACCACCACGTGAAATGAAAGCACACCGAGCGCCGCCAGTCCGCGCAGGCCGTCGAGCGCGACGAAACGTCCACCGTGAGTCATCGAATCAGAATAGGGGGCGAATGGCTGTGCAGCACAGCGATTTAGGATGGAACTCACGCGGGAGTGGTGAAATTGGCAGACACGCAGGATTTAGGTTCCTGTGCTTTCGAGCGTGAGGGTTCAAGTCCCTCCTTCCGCAC
>JBMOEY010000019.1:0-21640 GCA_049314515.1 Microbacteriaceae bacterium | reverse complement strand
GTCGAGCACGAAGAAGTTCTGATGATGCCACGATGGCTCAAGGCCAAGCGAGTCACCTTCAAGTACGGTCTGGGTTCCGACTTCATCAATGTGCTCAAGACTCTGCACCAGCTGCGCCTCGACTCCATCGAACCGATTCGGGTTCGTAGCGCGAACGGCCCGGCAATGGTGGCGCCGCGTGACGTCGTGGCGGCGGCGCTTCCCGACCCAGCAACCATTGGGCCGCGGATGACCGGAAAGACATGCGCGGGCGTCTGGGTGAACGGAACTGGCGTCGATGGAAAGCCTCGTGAGGTGTACCTGTATCACGTGTCGGATAACGAGTGGACGATGCGCGAATACGAAGCTCAGTGCGTGGTGTGGCAAACAGCGCTCAATCCCGTTGTTGCTCTTGAGTTGTTGGCGACGGGTGCCTGGTCGGGAACCGGCGTTCTCGGCCCCGAAGTGTTTGACGCAGTGCCGTTCCTTGAGCTCATGGCCAAGCCCGAAGCTGAGGGTGGCTACGGGCAACCGTGGGGCCTCGAAGATCGTATCGGCCGGAGTTTGGTTAGCGCGCCGTAGCTGTTTCGCGGGGCGCACCAACTCGCGACGAGACGACATTCACTAGCGTGATGAGCACGCACGCACCCAGTGCGATTGCGCACGGAATCACGAGCTGTGACGCTTCGAGTGTGACGAAACCGAAGAAGTCTCGAATGAACGGAATCTCGAAGACTCCGACGCACATTGCGTACATCGCCGCCACTATGGCAATTCGCCATGCGTTCAACGGCCGCGCCAAGCCGGTGAGCACCCAGAGCCCGGTAATCGACATCAGCACCGATGTCGCGGTCTGAGATTGTGCAACGCTCCACGTGCCAATCGACGTCAGCGTGAGGTAGAGCGCAATGATGGCTGCACCCGTGACAATTCCAGCCGGGATGCAGAACGAGAGCGAACGGCGAAGGAACCCCGGTACGTAACGACGCGTGTTGGGTAACAGAGCCAGGCCGAATGACGCCAGCCCGATCGTGTAACCATCCATCGCTGATAGTTGTCGCGGCAAAAATGGGAACTGCCAGAGAAACGCACCGAACACGATGGCCAACGTCATCGCCCACGCGGTTTTCGTTAAGAACAACCGCGAAACGCGCTCGATGTTCGCAATGACGCGGCGACCCTCGCTGACCACACTCGGCAGATTGGCAAACTTACCGTCGAGCAAGATCAGGCGCGCCACAGCTTTTGTTGCCGGTGTGCCTGAACCCATGGCAATGCCCAGATCGGCCTTCTTCAACGCCAACGCGTCGTTCACGCCATCGCCCGTCATGGCCACGACGTGACCGCGCGATTGCAGCGCGAGAACCATGTCGCGCTTCTGATCGGGCGTGACCCGGCCGAACACGCGATGCGTTTCGAGAATCTCCGCGAGGGCGGCCTGTTCTTCGGGCAGATTTCTCGCGTCAAAACCTTCCATCAGCATCGCGATTTCGGCGGTGGATGCGCTCCCCGCGTCGCCCTGTCTCTCACGCAAATCGTCAAACACGCCCGCATCTCGAGCGATGGCCGCCACCGTGGCCGGGTTATCACCCGAGATGATGCGCACCGCCACGCCCTGCTCGCGAAAGTAGCTGAGCGTCTCGGCAGCATCGGGTCGGATCTTCTCCCGGAACGTGACAATCGCACGAGGCACGAGCCCGCCGACGAGCCCGGTCGCGAGCGAGTCGCCGGTCGGCAAAGGAGTGAGCGAGGACGCGAGCACAAGCGTGCGGCGCCCGGTGGCGGCGATTCGAGCCGCCTCGCCCAGTGCATCCTGCTGCGCCGGCGTTCCCTCGACCAGCACGAGTTCGGGTGCGCCGAACACCCACGTGAGCGCATCCGTGCCGTCGAGCTGAAACGCGCTCCACTTGCGTGCTGAGGAGAACGGCACACTTGCCACAACCGGAGCCGCACCCGCGGCGAAGTGACCCCGTAGGCAGCGGGCGGTGGCATTCGCATCCGGGTCGTTGGCAAAGACAACGAGAGCTCGCCGCCAGTCATCACCGCTGTGCCCAGTAATCGGATGCGCGTCGTCAAAAACGATTTCACCCTCGGTCAACGTGCCCGTCTTGTCGAAGCACATCACGTCGACGCGAGCGAGCCCTTCGACGGCCGGAAGCTCTTGCACAAGCACCTGCGCTCGAGCCAACTTCACCGCAGAAACCGCGAACGCGATGCTCGTGATCAACACCAACCCCTGCGGGATCATGCTGATGATGCTGGCGATGGAGGCGACGGTCGCGTCGAGCCACTGGCCATCCGAAATGGCAACTGCCCAACCACCGTGCGCCTGCATTTGTCCGTTAATGACGATTGCCATCACGGGAATCAGGAGCCAGGTGATCCAGCGAACGATACGAGCGAGTGCGTTACGCAGTTCCGAATTGACCATCGAAAAGCGCCGAGCCTCCAGCGTGATTTTGCTGGCGTAGGTTTCCGAGCCAATTCGAACGACTCTAGCCGCACCCCGACCGGCAACCACGCCCGACCCGGACAAAACCGCGTCACGCCGAGATTTTTCGACCGGGTCGGATTCTCCGGTCAACATGGATTCGTCGACCTCGAGCGATTCACTGTCAACAACCACTGCGTCGGCCAGCACCTGGTCACCAGGTCGTAACTCAATGAGGTCGTCGAGCACGATTTCTTCGAGTTTAACGTCGACGATTTCGCCGTCACGAGTAACGCGAGCGGTGGGGGCATGCAACAGAGCGAGTCGGTCGAGAGTTCGCTTCGACGTGAATTCCTGAATGATGCCAATCAGCACGTTCGCGACGACCGCAAAGCCAAATAGTGCATCTTTCCATTGCCCGAGCACCAACAGCAAGATAAAAGAGCCGCCGACGACGGCGTTGAATAAGGTGAGCAGATTTGATCGAAGGATGCTCGCAAGCGATCGACTCGAATCGGTTTGTTGCCGATTCACGAGGTCGAGCACGATTCGCTCACGCACCTGCGCCGATGTCAACCCGTTTCGTTCGAGCAGATTTTCGTCGAGCGGTGCGAGCTTGTCGCGTGCCGCCTCGAGGCGTTGCGCTGCAGCTGCGGCTTTGAGTTCAGCCCGGTCGGTCGTCGTCGCCATGAGTATCAGTATCGAGCCTAAGCTTGCCGTATGTCTAAAGTGCTCAGTTCGTTGCCCGTGGGCGAACGTGTAGGTATCGCATTTTCGGGGGGTCTCGACACTTCTGTTGCTGTGGCGTGGATGCGCGACAAGGGCGCGATTCCATGCACCTACACCGCGAATATCGGGCAGCCGGATGAGCCGGACATCGATGGTGTTCCGGCGCGTGCGCTGGAATACGGTGCAGAACTCGCTCGCTTGGTGGACTGCCGCCGTCAACTTGTCGAAGAGGGACTTGCCGCGCTCGCGTGTGGCGCGTTCCACATCCGTTCGGGTGGAAAAACATACTTCAACACGACTCCGCTCGGCCGTGCGGTGACCGGCACGATGCTCGTGCGTGCCATGCAAGAAGACGGCGTCGAAATTTGGGGTGACGGTTCCACGTACAAAGGGAACGACATCGAGCGGTTCTATCGTTACGGTCTGCTCGCGAATCCGAACCTCCGTATTTACAAGCCCTGGCTCGACTCCGCGTTTGTTACCGAACTGGGTGGTCGAAAAGAAATGTCGGAGTGGCTCGTCGCGCACGGTTTCCCGTATCGCGATGCCACCGAGAAGGCCTACTCGACGGACGCCAATATTTGGGGTGCAACCCACGAGGCAAAAGACCTCGAAGAACTCAACACCGGTCTCGACATCGTCGACCCGATTATGGGCGTCGCGTTTTGGCGAGATGACGTCGAAGTCATGACAGAACGGGTCACGGTCGCATTCGAAGCAGGCCGCCCTGTTTCAATCAACGGCGTTGTGTTTGACGATCCGGTGAAACTCGTTGAACAAGCGAACGCGATCGGCGGACGCCACGGACTCGGTGTTTCTGACCAGATCGAGAACCGCATCATTGAAGCCAAGAGTCGTGGAATTTACGAGGCACCGGGCATGGCTCTCCTGCACATCGTCTACGAGCGCCTGGTGAACGCGATTCACAACGAAGACACCGTCGCCAACTATCACGAGCAGGGCCGGCGTCTCGGTCGGCTCATGTATGAGGGTCGGTGGCTCGACCCGCAGTCGCTCATGTTGCGCGAAAGCATTCAGAAGTGGGTGGGCTCTGCTGTGACGGGTGAGGTTACGTTGCGCCTGCGTCGCGGTGACGACTACACGATTGTGGATACGCGAGGACCGTCGTTGAGCTACCACCCTGAGAAGCTCTCGATGGAGCGCGTTGACGAGGCCGCGTTCGGTCCCGAAGACCGTGTTGGTCAGCTCACCATGCGCAATCTTGACATCGCTGACTCGCGCGAGCGACTCACCCAATACACGCGCCAAGGAATTATCACGGGCGAGGCGGCCAAACTGGTTGCCCTGCCGGGTGAGAAAGCCCCGAAGCAGAAGTAGCTCGTTAGCGCCACAACCCGATAATGAGACCCATGAGAGTCAGGTTGAGCACGTCGCTGGCGACCTCGATGATCCACACCTTGAAGCCATGACCGGCAAACAGGCGGTGGCTCAGCGACGACGCAGCTGCGAGTCCTACGCCCAGCAAGAAGCCGGTCAGTGCGCCACTCAAGGCGCCAAAGCCGGGGTCTGACAGTGCAACGAAGTGGATGACGGACGCCACGACAATCGCCTCAACGAGTGCCGCTATGGCGGTCGCCCCGAACACGACACCCATGTTGCTACCACCGGCAGCTTCGTCGGGTCTCCGACCCATGGCCTTCCACCACACGGGGAAGAAGGTCTTAGGCCCAAACCAGATAGCTCCGGCAACGAAGGCCACAATCCAGGCAACAAGAATGGCAAACCAGTTCAATTCGAGAAGAAACATGAGAAAAGACTAGCGTTGAGCGCGGGAGGCATTCATGACCGCGTTTGATCCGTGTGAGGCGAGCATAAATTCCATCACGGATGCCCTGCGCGCGAATCGCACGACCAGCCTTGCCCTCGTCGAGTACTACCTCAAGCGCATGGAACAGTTCGACTCGAGTGGCGCTCACCTCAACGCCGTTCCGGTACTCAACTCCGCTGCGCGGGACGAGGCGATTGCCTCTGATGAGCGCCGCGCTCGCGGTGAGACGCTGGGGCCACTCGACGGAATTCCCTACACGGTCAAAGACAGCTACCGCGTGGCCGGCATGACAGTCGCGGCCGGTTCGCCGGCTTTTGCGAAGCTTCGCGCCTCTCAAGATTCATTTGCGATTGAACAGCTGCGTCGCGCGGGAGCTGTGCTGCTCGGTCGAACGAACATGCCGCCCATGGCCGATGGTGGCATGCAACGCGGGTTGCACGGGCGCGCTGAGTCGCCTTACAACCCCAACTTTCTCGCCGCCGCCTTCGCCTCGGGTTCGTCGCAAGGCTCTGGCGTAGCCGTCGCGTCGAACTTCGGCGCTTTCTCACTCGGCAGTGAGACGGTGTCTTCTGGTCGGTCACCGGCGTCAAACAATTCGGTTGTCACCTACACGCCGTCGCGCGGAGTGATTTCGATGCGGGGTGTGTGGCCCTTGTTTGCGCTGCGCGACGTGGTCACCCCGTACACGAAAACCGTCGCCGACCTGTGTCAGTTGCTTGACCCGCTCACGCAGGTCGACCCCACGCCACGCGGAGACTTCTGGCTCGATCAACCCTTCGTTGAGCTGCCAGTACCTCTCGAGCGCGCGCCGTCCTCGTGGGCGGCCTTACCCGAGCAGCCCACCTCAGGTGCGCTCGCCGGCAAACGAATTGCCGTGCCGCGCGTGTACGTCGGCGAGGGCGAGTCGATGGACATCGAAACGCGCGCGAGCATCCTCGAATTGTGGGAGCGGGCTGGGCGACGCTTGCGTGATCTCGGAGCCGAAGTTGTACTCACCGACTTTCCCGTGATTGAAAAGTACGAAGGCGGGGTACCTGCGGGCGAAAACATCGAAGACCTCGGAGTTCTGCCTCCGGGATGGATGCACTACGAGTTCACCGACCTACTCGCATTCGGCTGGGATGACTTTCTCGTGGCCAACGGCGACCCATCATGCGCGAGCTTGGCCGACGCCGACCCAGACCAGATTTTTCCACCGCCTCCTGGCTCCTTGCCCGACCGGTATGCCGAAGTCGAGGACTACGACCAGCGCTACCGCGTGACGGTGGGGTTAGCGAAGTCCGGCATCGCGCCTCCGCACACCCGCCCGGATTACGCTGACGGACTTCGTGCCCTCGAACAATTGCGCGAGCAACTGTGGGAATCGTGGATGAACGACAACGGCTACGACCTCGTCGCCTTCCCAGCGAATGCCGACGTGGGGCCGGCCGATGCCGACACGAACGTCGAGTCGGCTGACATCGCCTGGCGCAACGGCGTGCTCTTCTCCAACGGAAACTATGCCATTCGTCACCTGGGCATCCCGACGCTGACGGTGCCGATGGGCGTGATGTCAGATATTGGAATGCCGGTCGGACTCACGTTTGCCGCGCGCGCGTACGACGACCGCGCCCTCATCGAGGCCGGCCTCGCGTTTGAAGCGCCGGGGTCGTTGCGTCAGGCGCCGTCGCTCGCATGACAACCGCCGAAACGCACACCGAAATTGGCGAACGGGCAGTCGAGTTACTGCGTGAACTCGTCAGCATCGACAGCGTCAACCCTGCGTTGGTCGACGGGGCCGCGGGCGAGAGCGCGATCGTTGCGTTTCTTCAACATCGACTCGGCCGCGCTGGTTTCACAACCCACGTGGTGTGTCCGCCGGATCGACCTGATCGGCCGAGCTTGGTCGCCATCGCGCCAAGACCGCTCGGGGCGCCCACCGTGATCTTCAACGGACACCTCGATACGGTCGGCGTGAAGGGCATGGATGCGCCGTTCACTCCGCGAATCGAGGGCGACAAGTTATTCGCTCGAGGTGCGGCCGACATGAAGGGTGGAGTCGCAGCGTTGGTTGCCGCGGCCGAGGAGTTAGTGCATGCCGGCGCGCCGGTTCGACCCGTGCTGGCACTGGTTGCCGACGAGGAAGATTCGAGTCTCGGCAGCGAAGCGGTGATTGCCGCATTGCCTGAGTTGGGCATCCAGCCAGATGTGTGTCTAATTGGCGAGCCGACCGACAACGCACTCGCTCGTTCGCTTCGCGGTTTTGCCGTTGTGAAGGTCACCTTTGCCGGTCGTGCGAGCCACAGTTCTCAACCCGAGAACGGCATCAATGCCGTGACACACCTCGGCGAATTCATGGCGCGCGTGGCCGCGCGAGCTGAGACGGTGCGCTCGACTGGCGGCGACTTGATGATCACGATGGTGTGCGGTGGTGACTCGCCGTATGTCATTCCCGAACATGCCGAGTGCCTGGTTGAGGTGCGCACGGTGGCCGGTCAGTTGGCCGCGCAGGCGGCGCAAGACATCGCGACGATGTTCGATGCGTCGTGGGATGCGCTCACCGAGGTCGTCGTCTGTCGAGAAGCGTGGCAACTCGACGGCACGGGTCCCGCCGCGGATCTTGCGGTGCAACTCGGGTCAGTGCTCGGCACGGCTGCCACGTTCGACGCTCCGTACTGGATGGAGGCGCCACTGTGGCAGGAGGTCTGTCCGACGTTGATCTGTGGTCCGTCGGGTGGCGGGTTGCACGCGGTGGACGAGTGGGTCGACCTGCGGCAGGTACGCGTATTCGCGCAGGCGCTCGCGGAGGCGACCGCATCCCCTAGCCTTTTCACATGAGCGATTTGAACGAGGTTGGCGAACGTGATGGATGGCGTTGCTGGTTGTGTGACAAGCCCGTCGACCCCGATGCGTCGGTGAACTCTGACCTTGGTCCGAGTGTCGACGGGTTCACAATTCAAGTTTCGAAGAAGCGCACCGACACGGTTGAGCGACTTGCGCACCGCGGTTGCAACACCATGAAGGGCAAGATTTCCCCGGTCGTGGCGTGGTCACCCGATCTGCTCGTGGTTGACCCATCGCCCATTGTGGCCACCGTTGACCGACTTCGGCGCAAGGGCGGTCGCGAAATCATCGCACGCTGCCCAGACCAGAACGATGCGAACGAGGCGTCGGATTGGCTACTCGACCGACTTTCGCGCTTTGCGCCTGACCTTGCCGTCGAGACCGAGATCCAACCCGGTGGGGGCCAGTTCGTGCTCATCTTGCGAGCCCGATGACCTCACTTGTGGGTCGTGAGCGCGGTGAGCATGAACAGCGTCGCAGCGTCATACCAGGTCTCATTGAGGCCAATCCAGGCCGCGTTCGCTGCCTCCGGTGATGACCGATAAGCGATAGCGACCGAAGTTCCCCACCGTGATGACCACAGTGGTGCGCCAACGGTGTACCCACTATTTCTCAAGTGCTCGGCGAAAGATTCCACCGTAGTGGCGCCACTGTCGACGGCTGTGTCCAAGATGTTTGCGTAGACGCTCGTGCGCATATCTGCGTCATCGATTCTGAATCCGTATGACTGTGCGCCCGATAGCAAGCCATTGGACATGACGAAGTAGGTCATGGCTGTTGCGTTGGCAGACACGCTTTCCTCGATAGTCGTCGGCGACGTCGCCGTTCCGAGTGTGTCACGAAGTGCCGCCACGGATGCACTCATCGAGTCATCGCTAAACCGACCATCCGCACGCAGCTCTGAGCCCGCCAAAGTTGTGTAGTAATCCACGTTTGCATTACCCGCGCGCGTCAGCAGATTCGTGTAACCGTCGATAAAACCGCGAACCGAGTAGGTGTTGACGTCGGTTTTCGACGGCATCGCGCGCAATACGACCAAGGCATCGGTCAGCATGTCGGAGACACCGACTTCTTCTTCGCCGAGAATGCGTGCCGCGTCGACGAGCGCCTCTTCGGTCGTGGCTAGTCGAAGATCGTCCATAAGACCTTCACATGACGCGATGGCAAATGTTGCCCAACCCAGGGCGCCCGGCAGGTCAATCAGTTGTTCGAGTTTTGTCGGCAGGTTGGCAATCGCGGCATCCCGGGCCATCATCGCTTTCGCACGTAGGTCACTTGCTCTTTGCAGCAAATCGGCCGTCACCGCGTCAAAGCCACGATCATTAATGTCTGTCCGTGCCGAAGCGGCGCCGGCGGCTCGGGCCAACCGCAGATACGCAAAGGCGCCTTCACCGTATGCCCGAGGTAAGTCATGACGTTGAATCGAATCTTGCATCCGGCTCAGTGCACTCGAAGCAAGCTCGAGGGTTTCTTGTTCGGTGCCCGCTGGCGCAGCTGTCAGCGCCGCAGCTAGACGATCCCGCATGGCTGCCGTGGTGGCAGCCATGGCCGATTCGGACGATGCAGAGGGCGATAGTGGTGAAGTGGGTTGCCCTACGTATTGCGTGCCGGTCAGAGCGGTGAAGGCCTGAAGAACGTTTCTTACGGGGATGACCGTGAGCGATGATGTCGCTTGAAAGTCTTCCAATGAGATCTGGTTGCCATTGGCATCGGTACCAAGAAACGATCCCTCGGGCACCACCACAGTGGTAAACCCGGCCTCTGACGCGGCTTTGAGCTTGGTGGGAACTCCACCAACTTCGCCTATCGATCCATCGGGAGAGATTGTTCCTGTCATCGTGACACCGCGAAGGAGCGGTGTGTTTGTCAAACTTGCAAGAATTCCGACCGCCAGTATCCCGCCCGCAGAGGGTCCGTCGATGGGTCCCGACACCGTGAAACCAAGGTCAATTTCGCGAGGGTCTCGTGCGCTCAAAAGCGTCGCGACAGCCGACGCCTGTTCCGTCGCGGCTCGCCACTGCGGCCCGGCACCGGCGGAATCGATTTGCGTTAAGTCCACATCACTCACGCCGTCAACGTGGGCCAAAACTTTGACTTCGGCCGGCTCGATGCCGCCCACCTCGGTTCCGTCGCTGTTTTGACCTGCCCACAAGGCCGGAACGGTCATACTTGTGCCGCCGTCAATCTGACGAATTCGGCCAATCGTGTCCAAGGTGGGACCTGCGGGTGAGCACGCACTCAGGGTCGACACGACGGTTGACGCGGCGAGAGCGATTGCCAGCACCGAGATGGCATTCCGTGGTCGCATTCGTGTCATTCGACGATTATCACCGAAGATGCGTTTCTTTCGCAGGTAATCGGCGTCCACGGAGACCACCGCCTCGCACTGATCCGTCGCGGCAAGCCTCGGAAGCGTTTAGCTCGTGGTTTGAAACGACCGTTTAGAAAATCCCATCATGTAACCGTCAATCGTCATTGTTGGTGCGACAGCGAGATCTGTCGAGGCCCCCAATGTGACAAACAGTGGGATGAAGTGCTCGTCCGTCGGATGGGCATATGGCATCCCGGGCGCGGAGGTCTTGAAAGTGGCCAACTCGTCAACGTCACCTCGACGGAGGGCGGTGAGAGCCCAGTCATCAAATTCACTTGACCAGGAGGGAATCTCTCGACCGCTCATCATGGATGGTGTCATGAATGGCAATCCGTGAGTCATGAATCCCGAGCCAATGATGAGCACTCCGTGCTGACGAAGGCGTGCGAGATGCGCCCCAATCTTCATGAGCTTGTCCGGTTCATGCGTGGGAATGCTCAACTGCAGCACAGGAACATCCCCGAGGGGGTACATCACCTTGAGCGGTACCCATGCACCGTGATCGAGACCGCGTGCCGGATGCTGGTACAGCGGTTCCGAGTCGGGCATCACGCTCGCGACAAGACTGGCCAGCTCACTGGCATCGGGAGTGGGATAAGTGAGTTCGTAGTACCTCGGGTGAAATCCGCCGAAATCGTAAACCAAGGGAGTGTTTGCATCGGGCGAACTAATCATGAGTGGTGATTGCTCCCAGTGTGCGCTCACGATCAGGATGTGCTTGGGCTTTGGGAGGTTCATGGCCCAGTCGTGGAGTTGGCCCATCCATTCGCTGTCATCGAGAAGTGGAGGAGCCCCGTGACTCAGATACAGGGCCGGCAGCGCCCCGTCTTCCTCGCGCCAATAGCGGTGGGTACGGCTTTTTTCGAGAGCGTCGGGCAAAAAGGTATCAAATGCTCCCGCAGGAACGTCTGGGTTGAAGTAGCTCACCATGTAGGCAATAACCGCCCACGTGACGACTTATTCCGCGAGTCGCCGGCACACCGAGCTAGGCGTAGTCCTTTTTGATAACGAAGAACGATCCCCGAATTTCTCCCGCCAGCTTGGATTTCTGGCGCGCAAACTTGAATTTATCCGCGAGCTCGTCGGGGACATCCATGCCCATTGAGAGCTTGAAGCCGACCGCGCGCTTCTTTGCGTTGTCCATCGTATAGAGCACGTTGATGACGAGGCCGCTCTGATAGAACACATAGGTCCATCGGATACGGCCTTCCGCCGCATCAATCATCATCTCGGTCACTTCGAGTGGGGTGGATGTGATGACAATCTCGCGCTCGCTAAGCACTCGGCTGACGTAGTCAACGATTTCCGGCTTCTCGACTGCCGGCTCTGTGGAGAATTCAATGTCGTACTTGTTTTTGAAGTATCGAGCCTCGTTGGCACGCAGGCCCGCGAGGGCGTCGGCATGCGGAGATGATTCAAGCCCCACTGTAGATACGGTAACGAAATCAACGGGAGTGGGCATGCCTTGAGTGTAGCTACCAGTTATGCGAGTCCATTGCGTGATCGGAAGACTGCGACGATGGCATTGGCATGCCCGTGGCCCATGGCAAAGTTGTCCTTCAGATAAGCCTCTTGCTCCATATGTTTTGCATCCCGAACCTCGTCGAGGGAACTCATCCAAAACTCAATTGGTTTGCCGTATTTCTTTTCGATTGATGGGAAATACGAAGCGGGACCGGTCACCATTTCGCTCATTCGAAGAGCATACGACTGCGTAATACTGGAACCGTGACAGAAACACGTTTTGCCAGTGTCGAGGATTACCTGACCAGTCTTGAGAGCCCAAAACAAGAGACACTGCGGTCAGTCTTGGAGGGAATCCAGCTCGATTTTCCGACCGCAGAACTCAAAATTGCGTGGAACGTTCCACAGGTTCAAATCAGCGGAAAATACGTTTTTGGAGTGAGTTCAGCCCGGAAACATTTATCTCTTGCCCCGTGGAGTGACGCGGTGATGGCCGATTTTGCGCAACGCCTGACCGGTTATGAAACGACGAAAGGGCTGATTCGCATTCCGGTCGACTGGATTGTCGATCACGAGCTCATCCGTGACCTGATTCGTGCACGGCTCGACGAGCTGGGCATACCACGCGACTGAACCGATTATGACGGGAAGAAGCGCAGCGCGCTCCAGTATTTGTCGTCCTCGTGCCCCGTATGGTCGAAAGAGGACAGAAAAAACTTACCGTGGCTGACACCCGCTTTGTCGACGAGCGGCAATTCGCACGCGCCACTGTGTGACATTGCGTCGGGGCAGGGTGTGTATCCATAGATTTGGCTGACGATGACGTATCCGTGACCGATACTGATCCACGGCATGTCGGAACTACCGATGTTGGCGAGAACACCGAGGGCAAGCGCCGCGTGCGATGTGTCGGTCGACACAGTGATCATCACCGGATCTTTGCCGAGGTTCGGGGGAATCACGAGCCCATTCAACTGCGAGGGGTTCAATGTGCCGCTGTAGTTAGCACAGCTCCAGGACGTCGGGTCAACTTGGAGCTTGATTGACATGCTGGTCTCGTTGATGAGCGGGATTTTTCTCGGCACGAACCCAGCACCAGACTCCTGTTGTTCCGGGCACGTCACCACCTGCATGGCCTCGACCGCTGCGGACTCGTCGGGTCCACTGGCCGTGCGCTGTGCATCAGAAGAGCAGCCGACAAGCCCGAGCACGAGCAGAGAGCAGGCGAGAAACGCCCCGGACTGAATTCGCATGGCAATAGCCTAGTTAACGTGCAGGATAGGGAGCACTTAGAGGTCAACGAAATTCAACAGCTCATTGGGTGGTTGGAGCGGCACCACTCTGCGTCGACGGGACTGTGGGTGGTCTACGCCAAGAAGGCAACAGGGCTGCCGGCGCCGACCTACGACGAAATCGCGCGCGCCGCTCTGCGCTTTGGATGGGTGGATAGCATTCCGGGAAAAGTTGACGCCCAGAAGACGAAGCTTTACCTCTCCCCACGCAAGTCGTCGAGTGCGTGGTCGACGCCCAACAAGAAGCGTGTTGCCGAACTCACTTTCGCGGGGCTCATGACACCCGCGGGACTCGCGGCGGTGGAGATTGCGCAGGCAAATGGCTCGTGGTCGCGCATCGACGGTGCGCAAAACGCCGAAGTTCCCGAGGATCTCGCCACGGCGTTCCTCCTTCACTCGGGGAGTCGGGAGAACTTCGAGAACTTCCCGCGCGGGGTGCGAAAGCAAATTCTCGAATGGATAAGCCAGGCAAAGACGCCGACGACTCGCTCGAAACGCATTGCCGAAACGGCCGAACTTGCCGCGCAGAACATCCGGGCAAACCAGTGGCGAGGTCCGAAGGCTTAGCCTCGGAGTGAAGAATTACCGCCGCTCTCGTTAGCGACCTGGAAATTTCGCGTCTATTTCTGAGATGAGTGCTTCGACTTTGGCGCGAATCTCGTCACGGATCGGGCGAACTTCGTCAACTCCCTTGCCGGCTGGGTCGCTCAATGGCCAGTCGAGGTAAGTCTTGCCGGGGAAGAACGGGCACGCATCTCCGCATCCCATCGTGATGACGTAGTCGGAACCCTGCACGGACTCGGTGGTCAAGACTTTCGGCGCGCTGTTCGCGATGTCAATGCCTTCTTCGGCCATCGCGGCAATTGCCGATGGATTCACCTGGTCTTTTGGTTCCGTGCCGGCCGAGAGCACCTGCACGCGGTCACCGGCTAGATGCTGTAGATACCCCGCAGCCATTTGTGATCGTCCCGCGTTGTGAACGCAAACGAACAACACGGTTGCCTTGTTCTCTGACACGATATTTCCTTACTATGTTGTGAGTCGAGCGGCACGAGAATATGCCCTGACGATGAGCACGCCTATTCCCGCACCGACGAGCTGAGCCGCGATGTAGGGAAGCACGGAGGCCGGTTCAATTCCGGCAAATGTGTCGCTGAACATCCGTCCAATTGTGACCGCTGGATTTGCAAACGATGTGGAGGCCGTAAAGAAACACGCCGAGCCAATCCACGCAGCCACGGCGACAGGTATCAGATTGGCAAGGTTGCGCTCTGCAAGTATGCCGATGACAGCAATTAATCCCGCCGTTGCCAGCACTTCGCCCACCATCATGCCGACGCCGGCGCGCTCGTGTAATGAGAACGTCACCGCGGGAAGTTCGAACATGAGGTTGGCGACAACTGCACCGGTAACCGCGCCGGCTACTTGGGCGACGATGTAGGTCAGCGACGCGCGAAGCGGCTGATTGCGCGTCGCGAGTTGAACCAGCGACACGGCCGGGTTGAAGTGGGCTCCGCTGACGGGACCGAGAATCAGAATCAAAAGCGCGAGGGCCAGGATTGTTGACATTGCATTGATGAGCAGTGCCACCCCGGCATCCTGGGACAAGTTTGCACCCATGATGCCTGACCCCACAACAACGCAAACGAGTAACGCGGTGCCGATGTATTCCACGAGGGCGGCGATGGCTAGCCGTTGCACTGCCGCCGCCTTTCCACCGTTAAGAACTTGACCCCTAGCCTACGAGACCGTGCCCCACCAGTTCAGTGCTCGAAGCGCATAAAACGTTACCCACTTGGATTCTTGGCCGAGCGGCGCATCAACATCGAACCACACACTTCCCTTTTCGACGCGTTGATTCAGCCAACGTCCCCGCTCATTCGCACCCGCGCGAACACTCATAATGGCGTCACCCAGGCGCGGGTCGGGATCTTTTTCGTCAAAAGCAGACGCATCGCGAAAGTAGCTCACGGCACGCAGTGTCGAATAGCGCCATCGGGCTGGGTACGTAAACTGCGTTGCCCAAACACCAACCACCTCCGCAGTGGAGAGCTTGTAGAGCAACCGGCGTTCGAGAAGGTACTCCTCACCTCGTTGTCGCGCAGCCGTGATCGCGGGATGACGACCAACGGCCTTTTCGAAGTCGAGCAAACCGATGAGCGAGTTCAGCGTTGAGTGAAAAGACGACCGAGTCGAACCTTCAACCCACTCGCAGTTCCATCCGCCATCGTCGAGTTGATGATCAAGAAACCATTGCGCATTCTGGGTGACGTCGACCCCGAGCCACACGCCGTTCGCGACCGTATAGGCGTTGATACAACAATCGACTTCTCCGTCCCAAAAAGGGAGGTCGTCATAATCCCAGCGTGAATTCAACGCAAGTTTCGTTGCCGTATCTCCGAGAGCGCTCGCAGATACGCCCCACTCGCGCAACGCATTGAGAGACCACGTCGTTGCAATGAAAGCTTGACCTTGATCATCGTCATCGTGGATTAGTGCCCGGGGCTCTGGCCTGCCCGGAAAATACGCTCCGCCCGCCCATTGCCCGTCTTCATCCTGGAGACTCAATAGCCGTGCGCCGATGCCCGTTGACGAGGTCATATCGCGTGTCGTCTGCCACCTTTCGATGGGTACTTTCAACATGTCCCGCTCGACCTGCCACACCAACGCCGGATCGCTGTCCAGGAGCCAATCGATGGTTTCATTCATCGCACTCATGCGATGAGCCTATGGGTCCACATTCCAAAACGACAGGTCATTAACGCCCCTCGGGCGGTAAAGTACGGGCGTGAACTATGTGGAGCTGTCCGAAGCCGAACAGATTGCCGAAGTCGAGAAACTAGTGCCCGTGGTGCTTGATGGCTATGGCATCGAGGCGGTCACGATCGAGAATGTTAATCACGCATTTAATTCGAGCTTTCGCATCACGTCGGCTGACTCCGCAGAATTTGCCGTGAGAATCAACCTCGGAACAGGGAAATCACGGGACGAAGTCGCGGCAGAAGTGCAATGGTTGGAGGCACTCAAACGTGAAGGATCAGTTCTCGCTCCCCGACCCGTGAGAACCGTCGAGGGCGATTGTTGCAGCAGCGTCCATTTCGAACCGCTGGGAGTAGAGGCAATTGCGGTCCTCTTCGAGTGGATACCCGGGGTCGAGCTCGGTGACGACGCGAGTAACGAGAACCTGTTCGAGCTTGGCCGCAACATGGCCAGGCTTCACGAATTTGCGCAAACCCTTGAGTTCGCTGACGGGGCATACTTGCCCTCGATTAACCGCACCCTCATGAATAGCCAGGATAACCTCCGTCCGAACCAGCCGAATGAGATTGACGATGAGCTTTATGGTCTCGTTCTACGGGGGCTCGAGTTGGTTGATTCCACGTACTCCCGACTAAGTGCCAACGCACGCTTGCTCCCGATTCACGCGGATTTACACCCCTTCAATGTGATTCAGACGCCCATGGCCCAGGCCATCATCGATTTTGATGACGCAGGAATTGGATTGCCTGTTCAAGACCTCGTCATCAGCACCTATTACCTGCGCGAAGACATCGACCGAGAGGCTCACCTGAAGGCGGGTTACGCCTCGCTGAGGGAACTGCCGCAAGTCTCGACCGATGATTTTGAAACGTTACTCATGGGTCGATTACTGGTTCTTATCAATGATGTGCTGACGATGACGGCGGCGGACGAACGTGCGTTCATACCCACATTTCTTGAGCGCGCCGAAAAGAGACTCAAAGCCTTTTTTGAAACGGGTGTTTTCACTCTTTCGATGTGAGCTCTGGCTGCCAGCGCGGACGTTGGGTCTACTCAGATTCCGCGGACGATTGCACGAACGCATCGGTCATGGCTCGAAGATAGGCCAGCACTGCGTGCTGGTCGCGTGTATCCATGTCGCGAATCGTTCCCTCGCTCGCCTGGATAATCGGAGCTAAGTGGGCCCATGCCTTCTCGACGGATGCGGGATTGGGCACAACCAGTAAGGCTCGACGATCAGTTTTGCTCGGTTCGCGAGCCACGTGTCCACTTGCCGCGAGACGGTCGATGACGGACGTCGCCGCAGCTGGTGAGACTCCGCTCGACCGACACTACGGTTCGTCGGTGTCTGTTGTGGAGCGACTCCTCAACGGCAAAGACCCCGTATTGCCCGACATCTCGTTCTCGCTGGTCGACGTGAAAGACGTCGCCGCAATGCACGTCGCCGCAATCACGACAAAGAGCGCAAAAGGCAAGCGCTACATCGCGAGTGCGGGAATGCGCACGTTTCTTCAATTGGCCACTACGCTCAAGACGGCCTTCCCGGCACGAAAGATCGCGACAAAGCAGGCTCCCAGTGCGCTGATCCGGTTCTTGGCGCTGTTCGACGGCGAAATCAAGGCCGTGCTTCCATCGCTCGGTAAGCACATCGGTGTGAACTCGTCATCGACGAAACGTGACCTCGGAATCACGTTTGCGCCGATCGAGGAATCTCTCGTCGAGACGGCCAATTACTTGGTCGACAACGGGTTCGTGAAGTCATAGACGTCAACTAGGCTCGCCCTATGTCGGGCAACGCAGCGAAAGAGTCGGTGTGGGACTACCCGCGTCCGCCTCGTGTGGAACCGGTGACGGCGCATATCCACGTCACGCACAACGGGTTGACCTTAGTGTCGACGAACGGTGCCGTTCGCGTGCTGGAGACGTCGCATCCGCCCACGTATTACCTGCCTATCGCTGACTTCGCCGACGGCGTTTTGGTGCCCACCGAGGGCCATTCGTTCTGTGAATTCAAGGGGATGGCGAGCTATTTCGACATCGTCACGCCAGGGCAGCGCATCGAACGCGGGGCATGGACGTACGAGAATCCGTCCAAGGGATTCGCTTCACTCGCCGGCAAAGTTGCGCTCTATGCCAGCCGCGTCGACGAGTGTCGGGTCGGCGACGAGATTGTCACACCTCAAGAAGGCGATTTCTACGGAGGCTGGATAACGAGCAACATCGAGGGGCCATTCAAGGGGGCTCCCGGAACCATGGGGTGGTGACGCATGGCGATCATGCCGATGTTCCCGCTCAGCACGGTGTTGTTCCCGGCTATGCCGCTCACATTGCGCATTTTTGAAGAGCGCTACCTCAAACTGCTCGGCGACTTGATGGGCGAAGAGACCCCAGAGTTCGGCGTTGTCGGAATCGCGCGCGGGTCCGAGGTCGGCGGTGGCGATGGCCGGATGTCGGTCGGCACGATCGCGTCGGTCACCGAGATTGGCACCACGGGCGAGTTTCTGGGCCTCGAGTCGTTCGGGTCGCAGAGGTTTCGCGTCAGTGCGTGGCTGCCGGATGATCCCTACCCGAAAGCCGATATCGAGCTTCTGCCCGACCTCATTTGGGACGACACCCTCATGCCGGCGCGCGTGCATCTCGAGTCCCAGGTGCGCAACCTGCTCGCGTTCGCCAGTGAGTTTGGGCAACTGCAATTTGGGGCCACCTTTGATTTGAGTGACGACCCAGTCGCTGCATGTTGGCAACTCGCCGGCGTTCTCCCCATCGGCGAGCTCGACCGATACGACTTACTGTGCGCTCAATCTGCCGAGGAATTGATCGCGCAGACGCACGTGATCGTGGCGACAGCAGATGACACGCTCCGCGCCTTATTGGCGAGCGATCAGGGTGACGCCATCGGACCATCGGAATTTTCGTAATTCGAGCAGGCAGTTTCGGCAATCGCCGTCGCGAATATGTCACTGGGCATCGACATGGCCTGTCACGTTAGTATCGTCCCGTGCGGTTTCCAAGGCGACGGAGTGAAAAGCCGGTGAGGATTTCCCATGACCGACAACCACTGACTGCAGTCGTCGCATGACAAACGTTCTCGTCATAACCGGAGACACAATCGGGCCTCGAATGGCAGGGCCGGCTATTCGCGCGTGGAAGATGGCCGAACTGCTGTCGGCAGACAACGATGTCGCGCTAATGACGACCACCACACTGGAACCAATCGACGCGCCGTTTGACTTGCAACGCGTCAGGCCTGGAGAAGACGCCAAGTTTGCGCGGCTTCACGATTGGGCGCACGTCGTGGTCTTTCAAGGCCACGCGATGGACCAATTTGCTGCGCTACGCAATTCCTCCAAAATCATCGTCGCTGACATCTATGACCCCATGCACTTAGAAATGCTCGAGCAAGGGCGCGAGCTTGGGGAGGCGACGTGGAAACTCCGCGTCACCACCGCGACGAGAGTGCTCAATGATCAACTCGCCCGGGCCGATTTTTTCCTCTGCGCCTCGGAGCGACAGCGGCTGTTCTATCTTGGGCAGTTGACCACTCTCGGGCGAGTCAATCCTGCGACATATGCCGCCGATCCTCATCTCGAGCGACTCATTTCCGTCGCACCCTTCGGGCTCGACGACTCACAGCCCACGCACACTCGTGACGTCGTCAAGGGCGTGCGGGAGGGAATCCGCAAAACGGACAAGTTGATCATCTGGGGTGGAGGCCTTTACAACTGGTTTGACCCACTCACACTTATTCGTGCGGTGGCACAGTTGTCAGTCCGCCACAGCAACGTTCGACTGCTATTCATGGGAACGAAGCACCCCGTTGTCGACGAAATGGGAATCGTGACCCACTCCCTTCGCCTCGCGCAAGAACTCGGAGTGCTCAACAAGTCGGTGTTCTTTAACGAGTCATGGGTCCAATTCTCTGATCGCCAGAACTGGCTACTCGAAGCCGACGCAGGTGTCAGCACGCACATGTCCCACGTCGAAACGACATTCGCTTTTCGCACGAGAATCCTCGACTACTTGTGGACCGGCCTGCCAATGGTTGTCACAGAAGGGGACAGCTTCGCAGAACTCGTTGAGACGCAGGGGCTTGGGATTGTTGTTCCACCGCAGAATGTCGATGCGCTCGAACACGCTCTTGAGCGTGTGCTCTTCGATAAAAAATTTGTTGCCGTCGCGCGCGCCAACGTACAGCGCGTCCGTGCCGAGTTTTTTTGGGACAAAGCCCTTTCGCCTCTTATCTCGTTCGTCAAAAACCCCCGGCACGCCGCTGACTACATGATCGACCGCCCCGCGCTTTCGCAAGACGGAAAGTATCGCAAGCCCTATGGTCTGACGCACAACGCGCGCATGTTCTGGCACTACCTTCGGTCCGAAGGGCCGGGTCGGGTAGCGAAACGCATCATGTCGCGCCTGAGCAAAACGCGATAACGCCGATGCTGAGCTGAGGTCGTGGGCTGCCGCGCCACCCGCTTCCCGCACTCACTTACCGCGCGACGAGCGCCTTCGCAACAGCGTCAGAGACACGCTTTGGGCTATCACAGAGACGAATTCTCCGAGGGCAAGGCCCCACGCTCCACCCGCGGCCCCAAACGCGGCAGACAGAAAGATAATGGCGGGAACGCCAACGCACGCGGCGAGCAGGACACTGATAAGAAAGGCTCGATTACCGCCCATGCCGACAAGTGTGACGCGGCCCAACGTTGTGCCGAGTGCGATCGCGATTGTTGCGACTCCAAGGCCAAGCGCGGTCATTTCGTCGATAGCCACTCCAGCTCCAAAAAGCAATGCCGAAAGCCAGGGGCCGAGCAGCGCAAACGTTGCACATCCAATCAAGCCCAGTCCTAGGTGCAATGCAAATGAGACACGAGCACGCCGACCAAATTCTTGTGGTCCGTTTTCGACAACCCAGCCCTGAAGAGCGTTTCCCAACGCGGATACCGAGTATTGACCCATGCGGTACAGCTTGTCGCCAGAGACATAGGACGCTGCTTGCGAGGTAGACGCTGATGCCCCCACAAAAGTAACCGATAACGAGTTGTACAAACCTGCCGAAACCTCGGTAGCGGTGGCCGCACGGTTACTCCGAAGTACATGTGCGATGTCTTTCCACTGTGAGTCCGCCCAAAAACCCGATCGCAGGGTTTGTCGCGCATACGAGCCCACACCAATCACGATGGCCAGGATGAGAAGAACGGGGTACCACAGGACTGAACCCCCGACAAGGACTATCGCACCGGACGCGAGCGTGGCGGCGATTCGCGGAAATATTTCAAAAATCGCAATTGACCCGGCACTTCCCAAGCCAATCATGTACCACGCGGACGAGAGTCCGGTGAGGGTCATTGCCGTGGCCATAAGTGCTGCTTCAGCTCTATGCAGAGAAGGTGCAATCGCGAGGGAGAAGGCGATTGCCACGACGGTGCTCGGAACCCACAGCAAGATCCTGGCGCGAAGACTGATAGCGAGTAACAGAGGCCGCGTCTCTTGCGAGGACACCGCCACCATCCGAGGCCCGACGGTGTTGTAGCCGAGTGAGACGATGAGCGCAAAAAAACCGCCGATCGACTGACCAACAGCGAACGCGACCCAGGCGTCTGCTCCGGCCACTCGAGCGAGCACCGGAAGGAAGAGCAACGGCGTCACAAGTGAAAGGAAAGGAAGCCCGGCAAAGCCGATCAATCGCTTCACGAAGGCGCCGCGCGACGAGCGGCTCACGTGGCCCGAGACCGCGGAGAGACTTGCTGGAGCATTTCCCTACGGTATCAATCGCACGCATGATTCTTACTGAGGCAACAACAGTCCAATTCCGACACCGAGTGCAGAGATGCTGAAAATCACGGCGCCTATCGATATCAGTTTCACGAGTGGGCCAACAGGGCCGTCTGCAGTTTTTGGTGCTCCACCAAAGAAGCCAGCCGAAATGAGGATGGGAGACACCAGTAGCCCAATTCGGAACGTCCAGGTAAGCCAATCGTCGAAGCTCGAGTAGTCGAGAACAA
>JBMOEY010000018.1:0-25257 GCA_049314515.1 Microbacteriaceae bacterium | reverse complement strand
GAACCACTGGCCGCATTGCGCGGGTTGGAGAACACCTTCTCGTCGTTGTCCTCGAGCTGTTCGTTCAACTCGTGGAACAACGCCGTGGGTATGAAAATCTCGCCGCGAATTTCAACCAATGCCGGATGCCCGCTGCCGGCAAGCGCACGAGGTATTCCGGCGATCGTCAGCACGTTCGCCGTCACGTCTTCTCCGACCACGCCATCGCCACGGGTGGCGGCTGACACGAGTTGGCCGTTCTCATACCGAAGGTTAATCGCGAGACCGTCGATCTTCAGCTCGCACAACCAGTGCACCGAACGCCCGGAGTCTCGCACGACTTTCTCGCCCCAGGCACGAAACTGCTCTTCGCTAAAAACGTTGTCGAGGCTCATCATTCGCTCGGCGTGCGTGACGGGGGCAAACGTGGAGTTGGTTTGCCCACGACCCACGGAGAGCGTGGGACTGTCTTGCCCCTGGAGCACGGGGTACTGCGTTTCTATCTCACGCAGTCGTTCCATCAACCGGTCGTATTCGGCGTCACTGATGAGTGTTTCGTCACGTGCGTAGTAGGCGTCCGCAGCCGCGAGAATTTGTTCCGTCAGCTGCGCAGCCTCGAGTTGAGCCTTGTCGAAATCAGGGCCCGAACTCATGCGGTGACCACGGGTTGTGATGTGACGGCGTTGACGGTGCGGTCGATGGTGAATTGGCCGAGCACGCGAGTACCGACGTAGATGACGGCGGTCTGGCCGGGCGAGACGGAGTTGAGTGGGGCATCCGGAATCACGACCATCGCACCGTCGACGACCTGCGCTGAGGCAGGGACAGGGTCGGCGTGCGCGCGAATCTGAACCTCGCAGGCGAAGGCGTCGGTTGCATCGTCGGGAGCGACTCCACACCATGTGAACTTGGCACCTGAAATTTCAGAGATGTCGAGCTCTTCTTTTGACCCCACGATGACCTGGTTTGTCGCCGGTCGAACTTCGAGCACGAAGCGGGGGCGACCGTCGGGAGCCGGGCGGCCGATGTTCAAACCTTTACGCTGACCAACCGTGAATCCGGGTGCACCATCGTGCGACCCCAGCAACTCGCCGTCGCTGGAAAGAATCTCACCGTGCGTGAGACCGACGCGCTCACCGAGCCACCCACGAGTATCACCATCGGGGATGAAGCAGATGTCATGGCTATCCGGTTTCTGCGCGACCGAAAGACCACGTCGCTCCGCCTCGGCACGAACTTCAGCCTTGGTCGGGGTGTCGCCGAGCGGGAACATTGCGTGGGCCAACTGCTCAGAGGTCAACACACCAAGAACGTATGACTGATCTTTCGCCCACGCGCTCGCGCGATGCAATTCGCGATTGCCCTCGGCATCAGTTTGGATGATGGCGTAATGACCCGTGCACACCGCGTCGAACCCGAGCGCGAGCGCCTTGTCCATCAGCGCGGCGAACTTGATGCGCTCATTGCAGCGCATACACGGGTTGGGTGTGCGACCGGCTTCGTATTCGGCCACAAAATCATCGACCACGTCGGCCTTGAACCGCTCGCTGAAATCCCAGACATAGAACGGGATGCCCAACATCGAGGCCGCGCGTTGCGCATCCATCGAATCTTCGATGGTGCAACAACCGCGGGATCCAGTGCGCAGGGTGCCCGGCATGCGACTGAGCGCCAAGTGCACCCCGACCACGTCGTGCCCGGCCTCGACGGCGCGCGCAGCAGCGACGGCCGAGTCAACCCCGCCACTCATCGCCGCCAAAACACGCATGACTCAATCTTAAGCGTCGCCCCAGACACATCCAGCATGTCAAAGGTTCGTCAAATCCTTGTCCCACGGAGTTCTCGCGCATCGACGCGAGGACTAACGTCACGAATAGGAGAACAGAAAAGAGGTGGTCCGTGAATGGTCATCGAATGTTTTCATACGGTGCGGTGTGTGGTCTCGTTGTGGGGTCGGTCTTCGCGGTTTCGATGCCAGCCGCGGCAGCACCAGTCACCGTGACAATTCATCATGCTGATGAGTTTGTCCCCTTTGACCTGACACCGTCCGATGGTGACACTGTCGCCACCCTCAAAACTCTCATCGCCGCTCACACGGGACCAACCACGTATCCCGACACGTGCTTGGTGCATTCCGGCACGATGATGCAGCCCGCGGATACGCTCGCCACATATGGGGTGGTGACGGGAGACACGATTGACGCGTATGCACTGCCGTTGACAACGCATGGCACGTGGGACATCACGCCGGATGATCCGTTTGTCGGCAATCAGATTGCCATGACTCCCATCAGTCATCCTCTGCCCACGCACGTCACCCTCGTTTCTGGTGCGCTTCCGTCGGGCGCGTCACTCAACCCGAGCACAGGAAATATCACCGGATCCTTCGACACACCGGGTCCGTTCTCGGCCACCCTGCGCATGACCACCGTGTGTGGCGACTGGGACCTCACGTGGAGCGGTGATGTCACCTACCGATTGCCCAACACGGGTGCGAACGACGCGAACACGGGTGCGACGTTGAGCGTGGGCATCCTGGCATTGCTGACCGGGCTGGTGGTACTTGTCGGGCGGCGTCGCCGTCGAAGCGCTCGCTAGTCAGATTCGCGAGCCAACCCGCCGCGTGTGGCTCCCGCACGTCGGGCACGCTCGTGAGCCTCGGGCAGCACGTGCACGAGAGCGTCGAGGTCGGCCACAGTGGTGGTGTGACCGAGGGTGATGCGCAAGGCGCTTTGCGCATCCGCGTTGCTCAGGCCCATGGCCAGCAGCACGTGCGACGGTTGAGCAACGCCGGCCTGACAGGCGGAACCCGTCGACACCGAAATACCCTGTTCGTCGAGCAGAAACAGCAGACTGTCGCTCTGACAACCCGGAAACGTGACATTGATGTTGTTGTCGAGGCGATTGTCGCGAGCACCCCGCAATTGCGCCGTCGGTACGGCATTCAGGATTCGCGCAATCGTGTCATCTCGCAGGTGCCGAAGTCGTGCTGACTCCGCGACTCGCTCGCGTTCGGCCTCTTCGAGTGCCGCCGCAAAACTCGCCGCAGCCGGCGCGTCGAGCGTACCGGACCGCAGTCCGCGCTGTTGTCCCCCGCCGTGCATGATCGCGTGCGGTGTGGCTGTTCGATCCACGAGCAGCACGCCCACACCGGGGACGGCGCCGAGTTTGTGTCCCGTGGCGCTCACCGCAGTAGCCGGACGGAGACGGACCTCTTCGTGCCCGATTGCCGCCGACGCATCCAGGTGAAACGGCACACTGGCGGCGCGGGCAATCTCGGCTAATTCACGCCACGGCTGAATCGTGCCGACTTCGTTGTTCGCCGCGAGCGCCGTCGCCACCGCGATGGTATCTGGTGAACGCTCAAAGGCATTCGACCACGAGCCCAGCGAGATAACCGCCTGCGAGTCGACGGGAATCCAATCGAGAATCGCACCCTCGCTTTCGAGCGCAATGACCGTATCGAGAGTGGCATGATGCTCAGCCTCGGGCACCACGATGCGATCACGCCGCACATCAGTGGCTCGCGCGGCACGAAAGAAGCCGGTCACTCCGAGATTGACCGATTCAGTACCTCCCGACGTGAAAATCACTTCGATGGGGTCACACGCGAAGACCGTCGCGACCCGCTCGCGGGCATCCTCGACGATCGCACGGGCCGCCTGCCCATCGCGGTGAACGGAGGACGGATTGCCCGTAACTTCGAGCGCCGAGAGGAACGCCTCACGCGCAATTTGCCGCACGGGCGTCGATGCCGCGTGGTCGAGGTAGGTGCGCATGATGTCACTAGTGTAGGCAGGGTGACTCCGCCTCTTGGCCATGCCGATGCCACTTTTGATCGACTCGGAGTAACTCTCGACAAGGCTGGAAAAACCGGCGGGACGCTGCGTGTGTATTCGGCCACTGCCGAAGGTATGGCACTCGTTGTTTTCGATCGCGCAAATCCCGATCAGATCGTCGAGCGCGTCATGTTGAACCGCGAAACCGATGCAGTCTGGGCGGGTGCGTCAGCGCACCTATCGGTTGGTACCCACTACGCCCTCAACGCGTGGGGACCAGACGCACCCCGGAATTCGTTTCAACCCGAACAGCTTCTGCTCGACCCGTACGCGCGTGGCATCGAGCAACCAGGGTCTTCCACCCAACGCTCCGTCGTCATCGACAGGGCATTCGACTGGGAAGGCATCGCACGTCCCGCAATTCCGCTCGACCGCACGGTGATCTACGAAGCGCACGTACGCGGTCTCACGATGCAGCACCCGCGCATACCGATCGAGCTGCGCGGAACCTACGCTGGGCTCGGACATGAGGCGATGACCTCGTACCTGAGCGACCTGGGAGTCACCGCGGTCGAGCTGCTGCCCATCCACGCCTTCACGACCGAGGAACGCCTCGCCGAGCTGGAACTGTCGAATTTCTGGGGCTACAACACGCTCAATTATTTTTCACCGCACGCAGCCTATGCCACGCAATCTGCTCGAGACGCTGGCGCGACAGCGGTCGCGAGAGAATTCAAAGAGATGGTCAAGAGCTTGCATCGGACCGGCATCGAGGTGATTCTCGACGTGGTGTACAACCACACCTCCGAAGAGGGTCGACGCGGGCCAACGACCAGTTTTCGTGGGCTCGACAACGCAACGTACTACCGTCAAACCGACGAGGGAGCGTACATCGACGTCACGGGATGCGGCAACTCGGTCAACACGTCAGAGGCCGTCGTTGCGCGACTCATTCTCGATTCGCTGCGCTATTGGGTGAACGAGATGGGTGTCGACGGATTTCGATTCGACCTGGCTGTCACGCTCGGTCGCGATGCGAGTCACGAATTCACGTCCGACCATCCACTGTTGCATGCCATCATCTCGGACCCCGAGTTAGCGGGCATCAAGATGATTGCAGAACCGTGGGATACGGGAATGGGTGGGTGGCAAACTGGTAATTTCCCCCGCGGATGGTCGGAGTGGAATGACCGATACCGCGACCGGATGCGCGCTTTCTGGTTGAGCGACATCGCTCACGCTCGAGCACACGGCGTGGCGCCGACCGGGGTCGGTGGGCTCGCGACCAGACTCGCAGGCTCGAGTAACACTTTCTCGCCCGAGCGCGGACCGCTCGCGAGCGTCAACTTCATTACCGCCCACGACGGTTTCACGCTGGCGGACCTCGTGAGTTTTGATCGCAAGCACAACGAGGCAAACGGCGAAGACAATCGCGATGGGACAAACGAGAATCGTTCGTGGAACCACGGCGTTGAGGGGCCGACCGATGACGTTGCGATTTCGAAAGCGCGACGCACAACGATGCACAACCTGATGGCGACGCTGATGCTCAGCGCCGGAGTCCCATTGCTGACCGCGGGTGATGAGTCGGGCCGCACGCAGCAGGGAAACAACAACGCCTATTGCCATGACTCGCCGTTGAACTGGGTCAACTGGGATTGGGATGACGAGCAGCGCGAGATGCACGCCGCAACTGCGGACCTCATTCGCCTTCGCCGCAACCTTCCGGCCTTGCGACCACAAGAATTTGGTCGATGGGGTGAAAGCGTTCCGCTCGCCAATCACATGGAGTGGTTCAACGCCTCCGGTGCGACCATGAGTCACGAGGAATGGGACAACGCGTCACATCGCACGCTGCAATATCTTGCGTCGACCTCGCCCGAACACGAGGATCCGTGTCGTATCCTCACGGTCATTCACGGAGTCGAACATCCAATCGACGTCGTTCTGCCAATCGACCCCGACATTCGGTGCTACGAAGCACTCTGGTTCTCTCGTCACCGCGAGAAAATGGTGAGCGGCGAACTCTTTCGACCCGGCGACTCGATTGCGCTGGGCGGAACAAGCATTCTCTTGTTCGCAGCGCTTTCAACGTAAGACATCGCCGCCCCACGAGTCGCAGTTTGGGACTAGTTTTTGTGCATGGACACTTCGCAGGTCGGTCGAATTCCCATTCTGGATGTGTCACCATCGTTGCCCGGAACACCATGGCTTCCCAAAGCTTTCGTTGGCGAAGTGATTCCGTTTGAGGCAACAATTTTTCGTGAGGGCCACGACGCGATTGGTGCCGCGCTGGTGCTGACCTCGCCCGCCGGGGTTGTCACCCGAGTTCCCCTGCACCTTCGAGCGCCGGGTACCGACCGGTGGTGGGCTCATGCGCAACTCACCGAACCCGGAAACTACATGTTCGCCATCGAAGCGTTCGGAGATGACGTCGAGACGTGGCTCCACACCGCCGACATCAAGGTTGCGGCCGGCATCGACATTGACCTCGTGTTCCTCATTGGCCAGCAACTCTTCGACCGCGGATCACAAGACAGCGCCCGACCAAAAGCTGAACGTGCGATGCTCATCAAACTCGCGTCGACCATGTCCGACGCGCAGCTCGCGCCAAATGAACGTCTTGCCGCGGCGCACGACCCATCCCTGCTTGCTGCCCTGAGTGACCGCCCGATAGCCAGCCTGGTCACTCGCTCCAGCGAGTTCACGGTGCGCGTCGAACCGCGTCACGCAGGTGTCGGAAGCTGGTACGAGTTCTTCCCCCGCTCCGAAGGGGCGCTCGTCGGCAAAGACGGCACCTTCACGTCGGGCACGTTTGCGAGTGCGACCAAGCGACTGCCAGCAATTGCCGACATGGGATTCGACGTACTGTATCTGCCACCCATTCATCCGATTGGGCGCATAGGTCGAAAGGGGCCGAACAACACGCTCACTCCCGGGCCGGGCGACCCCGGGTCTCCGTGGGCGATTGGCTCGAGTGATGGCGGGCACGACACCGTGCATCCGGAGCTTGGCACCATGGCGGACTTTGAGAAATTTGTGAAAGCTGCGAACAAGGTCGGGCTCGAGGTGGCATTGGATCTCGCGCTTCAAGCCGCGCCCGACCACCCGTGGGTGACCGAGCATCCCGAGTGGTTCACCACGCTGCCCGACGGCACCATCGCCTACGCGGAGAATCCACCGAAGAAGTACCAGGACATTTATCCCGTCAATTTCGACAACGACCCGCAGGGCATACGCGATGAAGTGCTGCGCATCGTGCGTCTCTGGATTTCCAAAGGTGTTCGCATTTTTCGCGTCGATAACCCGCACACCAAACCCGTCAATTTCTGGGAATGGCTGATTGGCACCGTGACTGCCGAGCGGCCCGATGTCGTGTTCTTGGCCGAAGCGTTCACTCGTCCCGCGATGATGCAGACGCTCGCCAAAATTGGTTTTCAACAGTCATATTCCTATTTCACGTGGCGCAACACCAAGCCCGAACTCGAGGAATTCTTCACGTCGATTTCGGCCGATACGGCCGCGTGGTATCGACCGAACCTGTTCGTCAATACACCCGACATTCTCACCGAGTACCTGCAGTTCGGTGGCCCGGCGGCGTTTACGATTCGCGCGACTCTGGCCGCCACCGCTGCGCCGCTGTGGGGCGTCTACGCCGGTTTCGAGCTGTTCGAGTCAGTTGCGCGCCCGGGCGCCGAGGAATATATCGACAACGAAAAGTACGAATATAAAATCCGAGACTGGGATGCGCACGCGGCAGCCGGCACGACCCTCGCGCCGTATCTCACACAACTGAACGCGGTGAGGGCCGCACATCCAGCTCTGCAACAACTGCGCAACCTCGACGTGCACTGGTCGGATGATGACAGCGTTCTCGTCTACACGAAACACCTCGACGCCGCATTTACTGCCAGTGGCACGGCGGACTCGCTCATCATTGTGGTCAACACCGATCCGCACAGCGTTCGCGAAACCACCGTGCACCTCGACCTCACTCGGCTGGGCCTTGACGCGGATGCGCGCATAAAGGTCACCGACACCATCACTGACGCCGTGTTCGAGTGGGGTCGCGACAACTTCGTTCGACTCGACCCGTTCACGCAACCGGCGCACATTCTTCACGTCACTGAGGTTCTCTAAATGGCCGCCGCCGAGTGGGCTCTGCCCCAGGTAGATGCAGACACGATGTGGGCGGTGGCCGAGGGCCGCTTCTACAACCCACACGACGTCTTGGGACAACATCGCGTTGAGGTGACTGGGCCTGGCACGACGAAGAAAGATGAGGTCGTCGTCATTCGCACTCGTCGCCCCCTCGCTCGCGAAGTGGTTGCGGTGCTGGCATCCGGCGCTCGAATCGAACTCGCGCACGTCGTTGGCGGAGTCTGGGAGGGCGCGCACACTCTCGGCATGCAGGATTACCGCATCGAAACGACGTACGACGATGGCGCTACATGGCTGGCCGACGATGGGTACCGTTTTGCCCCGACCCTCGGGGAACTCGACCTCCACCTGATTCGCGAGGGTCGTCACGAACGCCTCTGGGAGGTCCTTGGCGCTCGACATGTCGAGCATGCCGGGGTCGCCGGAGCCACGCGCGGTGTCGCCTTTGCCGTCTGGGCGCCGAATGCACAAAATGTTCGCGTCGTCGGCAACTTCAACTCGTGGAACGGCGAATCGCACGCCATGCGTTCACTCGGTGCGAGTGGCGTGTGGGAGCTGTTCGTTCCCGAATTGTCGGCCGGCGAACTTTACAAGTTTTCAATTCAAACGAAAGACGGAACCTGGGTCGAACATGCCGATCCGATGGCACGCGAAACCGAATGCCCACCGCGCACAAGCTCCGTGGTCGCCCATTCTTCCTTCGAGTGGACAGACCAAAAGTGGTTGGATGAGCGCGCACAGTCAACGCCCCACTCGTCGCCCATCTCGATCTATGAATTGCACGTAGGCTCCTGGCGCCCCGGACTCTCGTACCGTGAACTGGCCGACGACCTCATCGGCCACGTGCAATACCTCGGGTTCACCCACGTCGAGTTCATGCCGCTCGCGGAGCACCCGTACGGGCCATCATGGGGATATCAAGTAACGGGCTACTACGCACCGACAGCGCGCTTCGGCTCACCGGATGACCTCAAGTACCTGATCAACCGACTGCACGAGGCGGGCATCGGTGTGCTCGTGGACTGGGTTCCCGGTCACTTTCCCAAAGACGAGTGGGCCCTTGCGAGGTTCGACGGGCAGCCCCTGTATGAGCATCCCGACCCTCGTCGCGGCGAACACCCCGACTGGGGCACGCTGATTTTTGATTTTGGTCGCAACGAAGTGCGCAACTTTTTGGTCGCCAACGCGTTGTATTGGATCGAAGAGTTTCATGTCGACGGTCTGCGCGTGGATGCGGTTGCCAGCATGCTCTACCTCGATTACAGCCGCAAAGATGGCCAGTGGGAAGCCAACCATTTCGGGGGCCGAGAAAACCTCGAGGCAATCTCGTTCATGCAAGAAGTGAATGCCACCGTTTACAAGACCCACCCCGGTGTCATCATGGCTGCCGAAGAGTCGACAAGTTGGGGTGGTGTCACCGCGCCCACCGAAGTCGGCGGCCTCGGATTCGGGTTCAAATGGAACATGGGGTGGATGCACGACTCGCTCGAATACATGCAGACCGACCCTATGTATCGCGCGTATCACCATCGTGACATCACGTTTTCGTTCGATTACCAGTTCAGTGAGAACTTCATCCTGCCCCTCAGTCACGACGAGGTTGTGCACGGCAAAGGATCGCTCGCATCGAAAATGCCGGGTGACCATTGGCAGAAGATTGCCAACCTGCGCGCCTACCTCGCGTTCATGTGGGCACATCCGGGCAAGCAGCTTCTCTTCATGGGTCAAGAGTTCGGGCAGCTTTCGGAATGGTCAAGCGAACGCGGGCTGGACTGGTGGATGAATGACCAACCGTTGCACGCGGGCATCGGTCTGGAAATCCACGACCTTAATCGCCTTTACACACAACATCCCGCGTTCTTTGAACTCGATTGTGACCCGGCAGGGTTTGCCTGGATTGACGGCGCCGATGTGACCCGCAATGTCGTGTCTTTTGTGCGCTTTGATCGAGCAGGTAACGCGCTCGCGGTCGTCGCGAACTTCTCCGGATCGGCGCACGGTGATTATGTGTTGGGACTTCCGCGCGCAGGTGAATGGGCAGAGCTCTTCAACTCCAATGCGCAGCAATATGGCGGTTCCGGCGTAGGAAACATCGGCGCGGTGACAGCAACGGATGGGGGGTGGAATCACCTTCCCGCGCAAGCTCTACTGACGTTGCCCCCATTGGCAGTTACCTACCTCTACCAGGCCACCTGAGCAAAGAACCCTAATAGAGCAACGACGAAAGGCGGCTCCGAGCCGCGATGACTCGGGCATCTGCCGCGCCCACGACCTCAAATAGTTGGAGCAGGCGTGCGCGGATGACGTCGCGCTCCGCTGTGTCGGCGATAACAAACAGCGCAAGCAATCTCTCGAACGCGTCCTCAATGTGACCGCCCGAGATGTCGAGATCCGCCACGTTGAGGACCGCAGTTACGTCAGTTGGGTTAGCCGCCGCAGCGTTGCGCACCTCGGACAATGACATTCCCGCCAGGCGATGAAGGAGTGAGACCTGAGCCAGCCCGGCTCGAGCCATGTCGTCGCGCGGATTTTCGACAATCGCGCGTTCGTACGCATTCATCGCCGTCGCATAATCGCCCGCCTCAATAGCATCGAACGCTTCGCGATGAAGTGGCGCCAACGCATCCACTGCGTCACCAGACGCGCCTGAGCCGGGGCCTGATTCATTCTCGAGCTGGGCACTCGCTTGCGTGTTCTCGGCCGGAACCGTCACAACGCCATCCACGCCGTTCTGAGCGCCCACGGCAACCAGTTGCTGCAATATTTGCGCCACCGCCTCGGCCGGCTGCGCCCCGGCAAAGAGTGGGAGAGGTCGCCCACCGATGATCGCGGCAACGACCGGAGATGGACCACTCGGCGCGGTCGCACTCATATCAACGCGGAATGAACTGGCCAGCTGAGGATTCGCCTCGGCGTCGACGGAAACGAAGACGACTTTGCCGTCCATTTCAGTAATCGCGTTGGTCAACGTGTGAATCATGGCCTCGTCTGTGTCGACATTTCGCACAAAACACACGACGACAGGAACCGTGTCTGAAATTTCAATGACCGTGGAAAACGTTGCCTCGTCAGCTTGGAGCGCAAGACCAGGCAGGTTCAGGGTCTTCGCTGACGCGGCGGAGCTGTGCCCAGCCGGAGAAGAGCGACGAGACACAATCCCAGAAAGGTCGATGGCACGACCGGCATCGATGCCCACCGCCTAACCCGTGGCCGCCGCTGTGAGACCCTGCGTGAAGCCGAGCAACCTGATTTTTTGCGTTGACCCGATCGCGGGGACGTAAAAGACCATCTGCAATGTATAGGTCGATTTAACTCCGCTTGTCGCGTTGGTACCGAGCAGCGCTTTTTGTTGGCCCTCTGGCACGACCACGGCACCGTTTTGCAACGGCGAAACTTGCTCTACTTCATCCAGAGTCACCGCGACGACCGCGCCGGAATTCAAGGTCGCCAGCGCGACATCTTTGGCTGTCCCCTTGACCTCCGAGAAGGTCACATCCGCCTTGTCGGAAATCGACGCGGCTTTCTTCGCCTTGTAGTCATGGCCGACTTGAGTCACCAACGTGTCGTTGTCCAAGTCGAACAGGTTGAAATACTTACTGGCATCACCGTTGAGCAGAACATCGCCGTAGGCAAGCGCTAAATCTTGCGGCGCAAGCAACAGGAGCTTGGTGTCGGGCGCAATCACGGGGCTACCCACTTCGGCAGGTGCCGTCTCCGGTACATAAGCGTCTGGCTCCAGCGTGATCAGGTATTCCACCTTGTAGTTCTCTCGCGCAGATTCCTGAATCAGCACCATACCCGTGGTGGGCTCATCCGGCTTTTCTGGATCCTGACTGACAACCATCACCGACCGGGGCCACGTGTCGGCCGATTGCGGCATGACGAAAGTCAAGGGCAGATTCCCGATGGGTGCCAGAGCCGCGATCGACGAATCGTTGGCCCGCATCGAGTAGTTGGCCAGACGTGTCAAAAGCGCCCCGCCCGCCATGCGCGTCTTCAAGAGTTCACGGTCAGAAGTTGCATCGGCCGTGGCAACCGTGTCGGAAATATCCGCGATGATTCGACGCAGTTGTGCCGCCGAGACAACGGGAGGTAGCTCGTTCTCTGCGACCGCGGTCACGGTTGGCGTGGGAGTGTCGACAACAACTCCGGTCTCGTACGGTGACGAGCACGCGGTGAGGCCTAGTGCAAAAATGGCAGACATGCTCAACGCGGAAAAATATGCGCCACGTCGAGCAGCGCCACGTCGGCCCTTTGCCGGAGCCACGATGCTCGGCGCATCCTGAGGCGAATATCGGCGGGGTCGTGGCGGTTTCGGCATACGGCCTCGCCGGCGAGGACCCTGCTGATTACGCCAGTGTGAGAGAGCCCACAAATAGAGCAGCAGCCCGATCACGGCAAGTCCGCCACCCACAAAAATCAGGTTGTCATCGTTCAGCCAGAGGAAGGTGGGTTGTGGGAGTGGCCACGACACGGTCAGCGTCGGTGGAACCGGATCGACACCATTTGCCGCGAGCAAGACCGACATATCTTCTGTCACATTCACCGACAGAGATGCCGTTGACTTGCCCGCTCGTTCATCGAGCCAGAGGTCGGATCCGGAAGGATTCGGTGCCGGCGTGGGTGTAGCTTCCGTCTCCGCGCCCTTGACTGGGGCAGGTTTGACGGTCTGACCTATGGTCATCTCGTTGGTCTCGACGTCGTAATTGACCGTGGTGTAGGTCGCATCACCCAGCCATCCGAGTACGTCAGACGTGCGGCCGTAGCTCACAAACGAGGCCGAACCACCCAGCAGTTCGATCGTCTGAATGCCCGGGTTGGATTTCAAGACAGCACCGTCAAGCACGAGAAATGGTGATTGAACGGCCGACAGATCGATTGTCGTGACCAAGGCTCGCGCACCAGAAAGAATCTTGAACGAAACCCCAACCACGAGAAACGTCGCCGAAATTGCGAAGACAACAATGGCCGCGATAAATCGCATCTGTTCCTCCTCGCGAATAACGTTTCCTGGATACGGTCTCGTGCGCGCTCGGCACAGAATCTCTGAGGCAAGAATACCCGACCACAGTCTGAGAACATTCTGCGACAGCCCCCGATGCGTGACTCTCGATGACGGGATGAATGGATGCCCGGGTAGACTCGGTCGGCATGGGATTGGCTGGCCTCGCCGCAGATCGCACGCCGATAATCAGTTATTTGAGTGAACGGAGCAATCGTGTCTGATTCGATTGACGATTTCCCTCGCGTAATGCGCGGCTACAGCCCAGCCGAGGTCAACAGAGTTGTCAGCAAGCTGCGTCGCGAACTTCTCAGTGCGAAGACCACAACCGATGAGCAGGCAAATCGAATTGGTGAGCTCACAAGACGAGTCGCAACCCTCGAGACCGATCTGCGCGAAGTCGGTGAGCCGACATATGCCGGTCTCGGAGCGAAACTCGAATCCACGCTCCGAAATGCGGAAGAGCAATCGGTGCGCCTGGTTGCCAAAGCCGAGGCCGAGGCGTTCAACCTGCGTGAGCGGGTCGAGCGCGAAGTAGAACTCATCTTCGAAGAGGCAAATACCACGGCTCAATTAGCGATTGATGAAGCCCAACGCGAGATCGCTGGGATGCTGCTCGATGCAGAAACAAAAGCGTCAGCCATAGTGAGTCAGGCTCAGGCGACGGCTGAGGTGTTGGTCAAAGAGGCGGAACACGACGCGGCGGAAATTCGTGGTGAAGTTGCAACCGAGGCGGCAAACGCTCGAGCCACAACGAAGCGCGAGATTGACGAGCAAATCGCCGAAGCCCAGCGTCAGATTGCCGAGCTCCGTCTCGTCTTTATCAAAGAAGAAGGATCGGAAATCCCCGCGCCTCGGGGCGAAAAGCCCACTCTGCGCGAAGTCGTCAAGCTGTTACAGATTGAAACGGAAAAGACCGTCACCACAGACAAGACGCAAAAGGATTACCTGCGCAAGCACCAAGAAGCCGTCATGCTCACCCAGAAGTATCTCGATGCCGCAAAGGATCAACTTGCCAAGGCTCGCGCGCGCACGGCAGACAAGAAACTCGAGGCCGACGCCATTGAAATGCTCGCGCAAAAAGAAGCCCGCACCCTCCGTGAGCGCACCGATGAACACATCAAGAAATTACTCAACGATGCGAAGAAAAAGTCGTCAGCGCTGGTTGAGTCGGCTGATAAGCAGGCGAGTGACATGATTGCCGCCGCCGAAGCTCGCGTCGCCGACCTTCGGGTAGAACGTGAAGCAATCGGCAGCTACCTCGAAGACTTGCGCTCTCTGGTCGCGCAGGCGACGACCGTCTGGGACACGACGTCCAAGTAGAGTCCGCCTCGACGGAGTGGAGTCTTACGAGGGTTAGTTCGTTGCGCCGGTTCGCAAATCGAAAAAGGGCGACAGTCAGCTCAAAAACACGGTAAACATGTCCTACGAGATTGTCGACGGAAGAGGACCGTAATGCGCATTCAGAATGCTTTTCGAGCTGGACTTTTTGGCGCCCTCGGCGTCGGAATCGCTCTCTTGCTCATGTCGGCAGTGACATCACTCGCGACAATCCTGACCTACATCGGCGCAGCACTCTTCTTGAGTTTGGGACTCGACCCCGCCGTCAACTGGCTCGAGTCAAAGAAACTCCCTCGCTGGGCAGCCATACTCGTCGTCTTGGGTGTCGTTCTCGTGGCCTTCGGAACATTGCTCCTGTCGGTCATCCCCCTCGTCGTTGATCAGGCCACCAAGTTCTTGTCGAAACTGCCCTCGATCATTGAAGGCGTGAAGTCACAAGCGTGGGCCGACTATGTGGATTCGCAGCTCAACGGATGGGTGGACACGTCTGCTCTCATTGATCAAGCGGCGAGTTTCTTCAAAGACCCGACGCATTTGGCCGACGTTGCCGGCGGTGCTCTCGCCGTCGGAGTCTCGATTGCAAACGGCTTCTTCGGCGTCTTCGTCGTTCTGATTCTGACCCTCTACTTCACGGCGTCACTCAAGACGATCAAGCAGAGCACGTATCGCTTAGTTCCGGCCACAAGCCGTGAACGGTTCATCGACCTCAGCACCCAGATCACCGACGGCGTGGGCAAGTACGTCATCGGTCAGATTCTGCTCGGTCTGATCAACGGTGTTCTGACGTTCATCATGTTGACAATTGTCGGCGGTCACGCAGCAATTGTCTTTGCCTTCGTCGCCTTCGTCATGTCACTCGTGCCTCTCGTGGGAACCGTGATTGGCTCGGCCATCATCGTAATTTCGCAACTTGTGTTGGTATCTCCGACAACCGCCCTCATTGTCGCCATCTACTACCTGATTTACATGCAGGTGGAGGCATATGTGTTCAGTCCGAAGATCATGAACAAAGCGGTGCAAATTCCGGGATCCATCGTGGTCATCGCGGCGCTTGCCGGAGGCTCGCTCCTCGGCATTCTCGGCGCACTCGTCGCCATCCCTATCGCGGCCTCGATTGTGCTCATTGTCAAAGAGGTCGTCATGCCCATGCAGGACAAACGCTAGGGAGTTTCCGACCACTCCGTTGGGAGTGGCAACGCTGACGGGTTCACTCGGGCCACGATTTCGGTCAGCACGCGCACTGTTTGATTCTCGCCCACCCATAGGTGCTTTCCACCCTCGACGGGAACGAGTTCGATGTGGCTGACGCTGGAGAACCGCGCGCGCGCCTCATCGGGTTGCAGGTAATCATCAAGTTCAGGAATGAGAGCGATGAGTCTCTTCGACGTTGAATTCCACGCCGCAACATCTTCTTCCGTGGCGCGGTGCAGCGGAGGGGACAACAGAATCGCCCCCACAACGTCGTGATTGAGACCATATTTGAGCGCCAGTTCCGTGCCAAAGGACCAGCCCACTAACCACACGTTTGGCAATCCACGGGACTGAACGAAATCCACGGCGGCCGCAACGTCGGCCACCTCATCGCGTCCGTGACCAAACTCACCTTGACTTGTTCCGCGCGGACTCTTTGTCCCTCTCGTGTTGAAACGCAACACCGCAATGTCTGCAAGCGCCGGAAGTCGATTGGATGCCTTGCGCAAAATATGCGAATCCATGAAGCCGCCCGCGGTGGGCAGTGGATGCAGCGTCACGAGCGTGGCCACGGGTACGCGACTCACGGGAAGCGCGAGCTCCCCGACCAACGTCAGCCCATCAGTCGTGTGTAACTCAATGTTTTCTCGGATGGCGGGTAGCTCGACGCCACCCCGAATCTCTATCACTTAGCGTGCAACCTTCCAGCAGTGTGTGTGCCAGTGACGGCGAGCTGCCACGTCGGCATCAGGCCCAAAAATTCCATCCGCACGCCACGCCACCAGATGAGCCATACCCGGCGGGATCTCCCGCGAGCATCCAGGACAAATATAGGTCTTGACGGATGACGCCTCACCGATGGACTGCACCACCCACTCGCTCGAACCTCGGACCTCCGTGCGACGCGCTCCCACGGTGAGGCGTTCAACATCGAGTGGTTCGTAATCTCCGTCGCGCTTTCGAGACCGCCTGCTCTTAGCCATGCTCTAATACCAGCCGACATCTTCAGAATGCGCCCATGCGCCACACGGGGAACCGTAGCGTGCCTCGATGTATCCCAGCCCCCATTCGATTTGGGTCGTAGGATTCGTTTGCCAGTCTGCGCCTGCCGACGCCATCTTGTCACCAGGCAGCGATTGTGGAATTCCATACGCGCCACTCGACGGATTGGTGGCCGATACGTTCCAGCGAGATTCACGATCCCAGAGCAGTTCGAGGCAGTCGTATTGGTCGACTCCCCAGCCTCGTTCTAAAACTTTCTTCAGACCGATGGCCTTTGCGCTGTCAGGGTCGGGAGTGCCCGCTGCCGGTATCGTCACCACCGGCTTCTCGATGGTCACCAGGTCGCGACCCGCATTCTGAATACCGTCGGCACTGACGTAAACAGCCTGTACGGAGGTGTTTTCACCGGGTTGTACGGCGACCCGAAAATAGGGCGAAGCGGTGGCACCCGAGTACGGGTCAACAGCGTTGAGAAACATCACCGCGACAACAAAGCAGAACGCTAGGAATGCAATGGGTCGCCGCCACGAGAAACGCAGCGTGTACTCACTCGAATCTTCATCCGCGGCATGACTGGCGGCACGATGTGAGAGGTCTCCGTGGACGCCATTACGGACATCACGTGGATAGGCGTTGGCATCGCGCCAGTCGCGCCGTCTCACCCGTTGCCTCACCACGGGCTCAATTTTACGCGCGCTAGAGCGCAGAAGCCGGGAGGCGACTGACTAACTGCGGCCCGAGGCGAGAATCACGTCGATGACGGCATCTAGAACGACATCAACTTGCTGCTCGTCATAGCCGCCGCGCTGCGCGGAGAACACAGCATTGCGCACGCTCTCGGCGTTCAATGGCGCACCAGACTCCAGATAACTCAGAATGAGTTCGGCAAAGTCGTCGACGGCGGCGACGCGATATCCCGAATTGAGGAAAAACACGCGACGAAACCGCTTACGCCGAGGACGAGAAAGTCGGGCGATAATCTCGAGCGAAACCAGACGCATGCGCTGTGTGAACGCTTCCCAACCTTCACTTTCGATTGAGTGCTCCCGTTCACGTTGCGCCATCGCGACCTCCAGTCGCTCCAGAGCGTTATCAACAGTGGCCACTTGGTAACCGCCTCGTGTCATCGGAAATGAAACCTGGCGCACGGTGGCGCTCGTCATTACCGTACTGGCTGACTCCGCATCGTAGGCGGCACGTGCCTCGGCCAGAAACCGGTCGACGGTGACAGGGTCATAACCTCGCGAAGTTTTCGCGGCGAGCGGGAAGGAATTCACAGGTTCTATTCTCTCAAACATTCAGCGAGGCGAGCACAACGTAGACGACATACACAATGACACCGGACGGCAGAACGGAATCAATTCGGTCCAGAAACCCACCATGGCCGGCCAGCCATCGACTCATATCTTTGATGCCAATCCACCGCTTGAGTTGTGATTCAAAAAGATCGCCCGCAGTTGCGGTCATCAGCACAAGAACGCCAAGCAGGAGACCCACCCAAATCGATTCATGAATCGAGAACGTCGCAATCAAAGTCCCGGCAATCGTGACGGCAATCACGGCTCCCGCAAATCCTTCCCACGTCTTTTTGGGGCTAATTCGAGGAGCCATCGGGTGTTTGCCAAAAAGAACACCGGATGCGAAGGCACCAATGTCGGCCGACGTGGTGAGAATAAGCATGGAAAGTGCCCACCACTGTCCGCCGGGAAGAGCCACAAGGGCGATCGAAAACGACCCCAAACCGAGAACGTAGGCCAGAGAAAAAGCGGCTGCGGCAACGGAAGACCGCAACGAGGTTGCTTGCCAACTCGGGCGTGTGGAAAGTATCAACTGCACCAACGCAGTAAGCGCGAAACCCACCACGATGGTCGCCCACGCCCACAAGGGGCCAAAGTAAAACGCAACCGGAACGGTCGCAACCACCGTGAGTGCGACCGGCACCAGCGGAACCCTCAGATTGCGGTTCCGAAAGGCAAGTGCGAGCTCGATGCTCGAAGTTCCCAGCAGAAAGAGGCCACCAAAAACCATGAACCAAGCTTTGTCGACGACACACAGCGTGACAATGACGCCTGCTCCAAGACCGAGCCCCGCAGCAATTGCGGCCTCTAAGTCTCTACCCGCTCGCTTATTGACGCGTTCGTTAGCCTCTTCAATGTGCGAGAGCGCGTTATCAAACGCCGGGTGTTTATCATGATCGCCCGACATTTTTAGACCTCGAGGAGTTCGGCTTCTTTTCGCTTCAAGGCGTCGTCGATGGCATCGACGTGAGTCTTGGTGATGGCCTCAAGCTCCTTCTCGGCTCTGGTCAGATCGTCTTCGCCGACCTGACTCTTGAGTGCGTCAAGGTCGTCCTTCGATTTGCGACGGATGTTTCGCAACGCAACTTTCGCATCTTCACCCTTTGCCTTGACGATCTTGACAAACTCTTTGCGGCGTTCTTCCGTCAACTCTGGCAGGGTAACTCGAATGACCGCGCCGTCGTTAGTCGGGCTTGCACCGAGGTTGGGCACATCACGGACAGCCTGCTCGATATCGCGCAGGGCGGTTTTGTCAAACGGGGTGATGAGAATCGTGCGCGCCTCGGGCGAGCTCAGCGATGCGAGCTGTGCCAGCGGTGTGGGCGTGTCATAGTACGTCACCATGATTTTTTGGAACATTTGAGGATTCGCACGGCCGGTGCGAATGGAAGAAAAGTCTTCCTTTGCAACCTCAAGGGCCTTGGCCATGCGGTCTTTGGTCTCAGACAAAACGTCAGAAATCACGGGTAACTCCAAACTCAGGCGGCGAGGCAAGTCCTGACGAGTCTAGTTGGAGACGAGCGTGCCTATATCGTCGCCACGAATCGCCTTTGCGATATTGCCGATGGGCTCCATGCCGAAAACACGCATCGGCATGCCGTTGTCCATGCACAGGCTAAATGCGGTGGAATCGACGACCTTGAGCCCACGTTTCAAGGCCTCGTCAAAGGTAACTTTCGAGAGCTTCTGAGCATCGGAGTTTGTGCGCGGGTCAGAATCGTACACACCGTCAACACCGTTCTTGGCGACCAGCACTTCATCGGCATGAATTTCAAGGGCGCGCTGCGCGGAAACTGTGTCGGTAGAGAAAAACGGCAAGCCTGCTCCCGCACCAAAAATGACAACTCGCCCCTTCTCGAGGTGGCGAATCGCGCGTAAGGGTAGGTACGGCTCAGCAACCTGAGCCATGGAGATCGCTGACTGCACCCGTGGTTGAGCACCGGCCTGCTCAAGAAAATCTTGAAGCGCGAGAGCATTCATGACCGTTCCCAGCATGCCCATATAGTCGGCACGTGAACGGTCCATGCCTCGCTGCGAGAGCTCGGCCCCCCGAAAGAAGTTTCCGCCACCCACGACGACGGCGATCTCGGTTTCCTTTGCCGCGGTCGCAATTTCGCGAGCAATCTGACTCACCACGTCCGGGTTGACGCCCAGCCCGCCTCCCCCAAATGCTTCACCGGATAATTTGAGGAGAACGCGACGGCGAGTGGGGGCGGGAGTCATTCTAAGAAACTACCTCGCCCAACGGGGCTCACGAAACTCAGGCACGCCGACACGCTCAAAGAGTGGAGCAAAAGAACGCGGGTCCGGATGCGCAGTGCATCCAGACCCGCGAATTCTCGGGTGTGTTGAGAGGCAGTGCTTAGGCGCCGACCTTGAAGCGGGCGAAGCCCACAACGGTCACTCCCGCATCCGCGAGCACCTTCGATACCTTCTGCTTGTCGTCAGCCGCATAGTCCTGCTCGAGCAGCGAGACTTGCTTGAAGAATGCCGAGAGGCGACCCTCCACAATCTTCTCAATCTGCGCCTCGGGCTTGCCCTCCTGGCGCGTGATTTCAGTCACGATCTTTCGCTCGTTCTCGACTTCACTCTCCGGGACATCTTCACGCGTGAGGTACTGCGGGTCGGCGAACGAGATGTGCATTGCCACTCCGCGAGCCACCGCGGCGTCCCCACCTGAGTACGCCACAATGACTCCAACCTGCGGGGGGAGGTCCTTGCTCGTTTGGTGCATGTACACGGCAATGTGTTCGCCTTCGACGACAGCAATACGACGAAGTTCAATCTTCTCGCCGATGATGGCGGCTTCGTCATTAATGAGGTCAGCAACGCTCTGGTCACCCGACTTGGCGGCGAGTCCCGCATCCACAGTGTCCGCATTGGCGGCCACGACGGCAGCCAAGACCTTGTCCGCAAGCGCGACGAACTTGTCGCCCTTTGCCACGAAGTCGGTCTCACACGCGAGCTCAATCATGGTCGCGCGCGTGTCGCTCGAGTGAGCGGCAACGAGACCCTCGGCCGTTGAACGGTCGGCACGCTTCGCGTTGCCCTTAGCTCCCTTGAGGCGAAGGATTTCGACGGCCTTCTCCATGTCGCCACCCGCCTCGACAAGCGCGTTTTTGGTATCGACCATGCCAGTGCCGAGGCGCTCGCGCAGGGTCTTGACGTCTTCCAGACTGAAATCAGCCATGAGTTAGTTTTCTCCTTGAAAGTTGTGTTTGAAAAGTGAGTTACTCGGCGACCGGCTCGTCGACCGCGTCGGCAACCGTTTGCTCAACGACCTCGACAGCGGCAGTGGCCTCAGCTGCGGTGGCACCCTGCTCTAGCAGTTCGCGTTCCCATTCGGCCAGCGGCTCTGCCTCTTCACCCTCGGCCGGTTTCTGGTGGCGAGCGATGAGACCTTCGGCGACCGCGTCAGCGATGATGCGAGTGAGCAGGCCGACCGAGCGAATCGCGTCATCGTTACCCGGAATGGGGAACGACATTTCGTCGGGGTCGCAGTTCGAGTCGAGAATGCCGATAACGGGGATGCCTAGCTTGCGCGCCTCGTCAATGGCGAGGTGCTCTTTCTTGGTGTCGACAACCCACATCGCGCTCGGCGTCTTGGTGAGGTTGCGGATACCGCCCAGGCTCTTGTGCAACTTGTCGAGCTCGCGCTTCTTGATCAAGAGTTCCTTCTTGGTGAAACCACTCTTGCTGGCGTCTTCAAAGTCGAGCTCTTCGAGCTCTTTCATGCGAGCGAGGCGCTTACCAACGGTCTGGAAGTTGGTGAGCAGACCACCCAACCAGCGCTCGTTGACGAAGGGCTGTCCCACGCGAAGGGCTTCGTTGCGAATGGCTTCTTGAGCCTGCTTTTTCGTTCCCACGAAGAGAATGGTTCCGCCGTGAGAGACGGTTTCGCGCACGAATTCGTAGGCCTTGTCGATGAAGGCGAGCGACTGCTGCAGGTCGATGATGTGGATTCCCGAGCGCTCGGCGAGGATGAAGCGCTTTACCTTCGGGTTCCACCGACGGGTTTGGTGTCCAAAGTGAACGCCGCTGTCGAGCAGCTGGCGAATGGTGACAACGGCCATGGCCTGATTCCTAACTCTGTGCGTACGCTCGGCGCGCGCATAATTTGCGGTTATGTCGTTTCACTCCGACGGAGCGAAACCCTAGTGTTCGTCCGTGGCCCCGCGAAGGTCACGAGTGACAATCGACCGATGGGGTTTCGCGGAAGTTGCTGAACACGCGAATTCGGCACCGTTTCCAATGCCGTACTCAAAGTGTACCGTAGTGAGCGTTATGACTGCGAACTCGAACTCTGGCTCCCCCACTCGAAATACTCCGCTGAAGTCCGGCAGAATCCTGACCGCACTCATTTTGGGTGCGGGTGTGGCCAACATGAACCTTGCCGTTGCCAATGTCGGTCTCCCCCAAATTGGTGAAGACCTGGGTGCATCCCAGACCGGGCTCAATCTGGTTGCGATGGGATTCTCGCTCGGTCTTGCAGCGACCGTCCTCTACCTTGGCGCAATTGGCGACCGGTATGGGCGCAAAAACATGCTTCTCCTCGGTCTGATTCTCGGAATCCCAGCGGCCATCATGTCGGCTCTTGCACCCAACGTGGAGATTCTCGCCATCTCGCGAGTGTTGGGCGGGTTTGCGGCGGGAATGGCCTACCCAACAACGCTCGCACTTATCACCGCGCTGTGGTCGGGATCGGCTCGCACCCGCGCGATTGCGCTGTGGTCGGCGCTGGGTGCCGCAATGTCAGCCATGTCGCCGCTGTTAGCCGGTGCCATTCTGATGTTCGCCCCATGGGGATGGGCGTTCGTTATTGCCATCCCGTTTGCGTTACCGGCGATCTACCTCGTGTGGAAAGAAGTACCCGCTCATATCAATGAGACCAGTGAAAAGGTTGACCACCTCGGTGGTGTGCTGTCGGCCGTGTTCGTGGGCGCCCTTGTGCTCGGCATCAATTTTGTGAGTTTGCCGGATGAGGTAGTCACGGGCCTCGTTACACTCTCGATTGCGCTCGTGAGTGGCGTGGCATTCTTCTGGCGCCAAGCAACCGCGGGCGAGCCACTGTTCGACCTGAAGTATGCGCGCCGGGCCACATTTTGGGTCGCTGCCGTCTCAGGAATCATTGTCTTTGGCTCACTCATGGGTGCCATGTTTATCGGCCAACAGTTTCTGCAAAACGTGATGAACTACAACACCCTTGAGGCAGGTTTGGCGATTCTTCCGTGCGTCATTGCCATGGTTGTCGCGGCTCCTTTTTCGAGCGGACTGATTGCTCGATTCGGTTCACGGTGGACACTCTTGATCGGTTTCGCGCTGTGCACGGTGGGTTTTGTGTGCATGTACTTTTTTTGGACAACGAACACCCCGCTCGCAGCGGTCATCATCTCGTACGCCTTCATCGGGGCCGGCGTTGGTATCGCGGGGACTCCCGCATCCCATTCACTCACGGCGTCAGTCCCGGTCACCCGAGTTGGGATGGCGTCAGGAACAGGAGACCTGCAGCGTGACCTGGGTGGTGCAATCATGCAATCACTCCTCGGTGCGATTTTGGGTGCCTCCTACGCCGCCTCAGTTGCCGCGGATATTTCCGACGCGCCCTCGAATGTGCAGTCTCAAATCACGACAACCATTGGGAATCAACTGCGGGCGTCGTATGGCAGTGCCGCCGATGTGGCAAAACAATTTCCGCAGTATCAAGATGCGATTGTGGCCGCCGCACGCAACTCATTCTTGGACGGCTCAGATGCGGCCTACCTGGCTGGTATCGCAGCCATGTTGATTGGGGCCGCTCTCACCTGGTTCTTCTATCCCCGCAAGGACCGCGAGGAAAAGATGTTTGCACAGTTTGCGGCGGAACACGGAGACTAAAGCCTCACCCTGTGTGACCGTGTGCACATGGCGTCACGATCTCACATTCCCTCACGGTGGCTGGTCGCAAGCATTCTGCCGATGACTCTGGGTTTAGGCATCGCCAGTCTCGATAATCCCGAGTCGGCGAGAGGCGGAGTGTTGAGCTTCACGTGGATGTGGCCGATCGACACCCCGCATGTCGTTGTGCGCGAGTTTTTCGTACCCACCTCCGACTACGGTCGAGGTCACCGTGGCATCGACATCGCCGTGACCAACGGAGATGTCGTGACAGCGCCGGCCGCGGGTCGCGTTTTGTTTTCCGGCATGGTGGCGGGCCGAGGGGTCCTTACGATTGAGCATGATGACGATGTGGTTTCCACGCTCGAACCAGTCACTTCATTAGTCACGCCGGGGCAAGTCGTGACGGCCGGCACTGCGGTGGCCGTTGTCCACCAGCCCGACGTTGTGTGGGATTCCTCGCACGTGTGCTCATGCCTACATCTCGGTGCGCGATATCGGGGCGAGTACGTGTCACCCCGCACACTGCTCGAACAGGGTCGCCGAGTCGTCCTGAAACCCTGGGGAGACGGTCCCGCGGTTATGCCCGGGGGTGCGCTCGCGCGTAGGAGTCCTTGAGTCGCTCTTGAGACACGTGAGTGTAGACCTGAGTGGTGGCGAGGCTGGAGTGGCCCAGAAGTTCTTGCACGATACGCAAGTCTGCACCGCCATCCAGAACATGGGTCGCGGCAGTATGGCGGAGCGTGTGCGGGCCGATCGGGCCCTCGCCGGGCAGGTCGACGAGCAGAGACGCCACGAGTTGGTAAACCGTGCGAACGTTGATTCGTGCCCCGCGCCTTCCGATGAAGACCGCGGACGTTGTGACCCTCGCACTGTCGCTATTTGTGTCAGCCTCAGAACGAATGAAAGGACGAGCCTCGGTCAGATAACGCGTGACCGCTCTGGCCGCTGGAATTCCGAATGGGACCACGCGCTCTTTTGAGCCCTTGCCCGTCACGCGCACGGTGTTGTCACGCAGATTCACATCGTCGATGTCGAGTCCAACTAGTTCACTCACGCGGATACCCGAAGCATAGAAAAGCTCGATGATGGCAAGGTCGCGCACGGCAAGGGGATCTCCACCCTCAGCCGCGTTGGCTAAACCATCAAGGATTTCAGTGATTGTTTCCTGCGTGAGCACCCGCGGAAGGCTCGACCCAGGCTTGGGTGTCTTGAGGCGTGCGCCGGGATCGTGCGCAATCTTGTGCGTGCGTGCAAGCCAGGAGGTGAATCCGCGCGCGCTCGAGGTTCGTCGCGCGAGACTCTTGTTCGACAATCCGGCTTGCGATTCGGTCCACAACCAATCCCGAAGTGAGTCGAGCGTAATGGCATCAAGGGAAACCGCTTCGAGCTCGTCGACCTCGGTGAGAGCGCGTCCGGTGAGAAACCCAATCAGCGAGCGAAGGTCAGATTCGTAGGCAGTGACAGTGTGGGGTGAGAGTCCTCGTTCGGCGCGCAGGTGACGAACGAATTCGTCGAGTGCCGCATCCAGTCTCACATCTTCATCTAATCAGTCAGAAGCAGCTTTTCGACGGTGCCGACCGGTGGACTCGGTTGATTCACTTGAGAAACCGGGAGCAACACGCGGCCA
>JBMOEY010000017.1:0-25379 GCA_049314515.1 Microbacteriaceae bacterium | reverse complement strand
GCACCTGTGTTTCGTCGAACTCGGGCTCGTCGTCGTCAGACCCGTCGCTCCACCAACTCATGCGGTCGGCGCATCCGATGTGTGACTGGTCGCACGCTCGGTCGCCCCGACAAGAGTCATCCACAGGTGCGGAAACTCAGGCAGCGTCTTCGCCGTCGTCGCGATGTTTTCAATCTGCACGCCGGGTATGCGCAGTCCGATGAGAGCTCCGGCAGTCGCCATTCTGTGGTCCTCGTAGCTGTGCCATTCACCGCCGTGCAGTGGCGCGGGAGCAATATGTAGACCGTCGTCGAGTTCCGTTACTGTGCCACCGAGTTTGTTAATTTCGGTGGCGAGAGCGGCCAAGCGATCGGTTTCGTGGTGACGAATGTGCCCAATTCCCGTGATGGTGCTTTCAGTTTCCGCGAGGGCCGCCAAGGCAACAAGAGCGGGCGCAAGTTCACCGCCCGTCGTGAGATCGAGCGTCACACCGGTGACTCGCCCGGTGCCGCTGACGGTAACACGAGAGCCCTTGCGGTGAACCGTGGCACCAAAGAGCGGCAGGAGCATGAGGAGGTCGTTACCCACCTGCGTGGTCGAGCTGGGCCATCCGTCAATCGTGACCGACCCGCCGGCGACCAGCGCGGCCGCCAAAAACGGAGCCGCATTCGAGAGGTCGGGCTCGATGGAGACTTCTCCACCGGAAATCTCACCGGGATGCACGACCCAACGACCGGGTTCCGGAGTGTCGGCGCGCACACCACGTGCACGAAGCACATCGAGTGTCATATCGATGTGGGGGATGCTCGGCAGACGTTCGCCCGAATGGCGCAAGTCGAGACCGTTCTCAAATCGGGCAGCCGAAAGTAGCAGCCCCGACACGAACTGACTCGAACTCGAGGCGTCAATCGTCAACTCGCCGCCCGCCACGCGCCCCGTGCCGTGAACGGTAAACGGTAAAGCTCCTCGGCCTTCGTCGGAGATGTCGACCCCGAGCGCTCGCAACGACGAAATAGTGACCGACATGGGGCGACGTCGCGCGCCGGCATCTCCGTCGAACGTTGTGGGACCGAGAGCGAGTGCAGCCACGGGTGGCAGAAAGCGCATGACCGTTCCGGCCAGCCCGACATCGATTGTGGTCGAACCGATCAGTTCAGCGGGAGTGACCAGCCAATCGCCGCCAAAGGCACCGTCACCGGGCACGTCCGTGACGCTCGCACCGAGCGAGCGCAGTGCCTCAACCATCAACGAGGTATCCCGCGAATGCAAGGGTCGCTGCAACAGGGTCGGCGTGCTGGCCAAAGCCGCGAGCACCAACTCGCGGTTGGTGAGCGATTTCGACCCGGGCAATTGGAGTCGTGCATCCACACCGGTATCGCACGTCGGTGCCAGCCAGAGTGGTGATTCGCCGTGTGGCACGTCGTTCGACTCGTAAGGGTCGAATTCGGGTCGGGAATACGGCGAGGTCAACATTGGTTCTAAGACTACCGGTCACAAAAGTTGGGAGTCTTGGATGAGTGCAACTCTCGTCGAGCGCACGACAGCGGCGCTGCGCGGCCCCACCGCCAGAACACGTCACGGCGTAGTCTTGACCACGATGACTACCGACATGGACGAGCGCCGCACGCAGTTCGTCGAGCAAGCGATGCCGCTGATTGACAGCCTCTACGGTCACGCCATGAACTTGACCCGCAACCCTGCCGACGCAAACGACCTCGTGCAAGAGACGTATCTCAAAGCTTTCGCCGCGTTCGATTCGTTTGAACAGGGCACCAATATCAAGGCGTGGTTGCACCGAATTCTCAAGAACACGTTCATCAACCAATACCGCAAGCAGCAAAACCACCCGTTCGAGGGCGCGCTCGAAGAGCTCGAAGATTGGCAACTCGGTGACGCAGAGAGTCGTACGGCGACATCGAGTCGATCTGCCGAAGCGGAGGCGATTGATCACCTGCCGGCGAGTGCGGTGAAGGATGCCCTGCAATCCATTCCCGAAGAATTCCGCATGGCCGTCTTTTTGGCCGATGCGGAGGGCTACTCCTACCAGGAGATTGCCGACATCATGGAAACCCCCACCGGAACGGTCATGAGCCGCTTGCATCGTGGTCGTCGCCTGTTGCGGGAGATGCTGGGCGAGTATGCGGCCGAGCAGGGTATTGGCACCACGAAGAAGGGAGCCGCATCATGACCGACTGCGGTTGCGAGAAAGCCCGCAAGGCACTCGAAGAATATTTGCACAACGAGCTCTGCACTGAAGAGGCGACCGACATTCGTGATCACATGGCTAACTGTGTCGATTGCGCGGATGAACACCATGTCGGAGTCGTGCTGACCGACGTCATTGCTCGCTCGTGTGCCGAGACGGCGCCGGCAGAGCTTCGCAGCCAGGTCATGTCGCAATTGCGCGACATTCAAGCGCACCCCTAAAGAGTTAGCGCTCGCTCCAGAATCGCTGCCGCCTCAACCGCGTGTCGCTTCGCCGAGCCAGCCGCCGGAGAGGCTGCCGACGGGCGCGAGATATTGCGAATCGTGCGACCTTTGAGCTGCTTCGACACCTCAAGCAGAATGAACGGCCACGCGCCCTGATTTTCGGGCTCGTCCTGGAACCACACCAGCTCGGCGTTCGGGTAGGTCTCGATAATGCCGTTTAACTCAACCATGGGCGCCGGGTAGAACTGCTCAAGACGCACCACGGCAATGCTCGGGTTGGGGGTCTTCTCCAGCTCAGCCAGGAGGTCGTGATAGGGCTTCCCCGCTGTGATCACCACGCGACGCACAGCTGAGCGGTCGAGTCCGCGGGAATCGTCGATAACCGGCAGGAAGCCTCCGGTCGTGAAGTCTTCAACGTTGCTCGATGCGCCACGCAAGCGCAACATTGCCTTCGGCGTAAACACGATGAGCGGACGACGCGGAGTCGCATACGCGTGACGGCGCAACAAGTGAAAGTAGGAAGCCGGCGTCGACGGACGCGCCACGACCATGTTGTTTTCCGCGCACAGCTGCAGATAACGCTCGATACGTGCCGACGAGTGGTCGGGTCCTTGTCCCTCGTAGCCGTGCGGCAGTAACAACACGACACCCGAGTTCTGATTCCACTTCTGTTCGGCCGACGACACGAACTCGTCGATGACCGTTTGAGCGCCATTCGCGAAATCGCCGAACTGGCCCTCCCAGAGCACGAGAGCGTCCTCGCGCTCGACCGAGTAGCCATACTCAAATGCCATGACCGCGTACTCGCTCAGGAGAGAGTCGTAGATGTAGAACCGTCCTTGAGAATTGCTCAAATTCATCAACGGCAGCCACTCCTGGCCGTTCTCCCGGTCGTGGAAAACGGAGTGGCGCTGCACGAAGGTGCCGCGGCGCACATCCTGACCCGTCAATCGCACAGGCTTTCCCTCGAGAAGAACGGAACCGAATGCCAACAGCTCTCCGAAGCCCCAGTCGATGTCGCCCTGTCGACTCATTTCGGCACGCTTGACGAGTAGCTGCTGCAACTTCGGATGAACGGAGAAGCCCTCGGGGATGTTGTTGAAGGCATCGCCGATTCGAGCAATCGTGTCGGGGCCAACCGGAGGGACGACCGCAGTCTGCTCGGCGACCGGCGCACTCGTGGTGGGCGCAGCCGCAGATTCAATCTCGGACTGCGCCACATGGGTCTCGGCAAACGCCTGTTCCAGCTCGTTTTGGAAGTCCGCCTGGGCTTTGTCGAACTCTTCTTGCGTAATGTCGCGACGACCCACCAGGGCCTCCGTGTACAGGCGGCGCACCGAACGCTTCGCCTCGATCAGGTTGTACATCAGGGGTTGCGTCATCGACGGGTCGTCACCCTCATTGTGCCCGCGTCGGCGGTAGCACACGAGGTCGATAACGACGTCTTTATTGAACTTCTGACGGAACTCAAAGGCCAAATGAGCCACCCGAACGACGGCCTCGGGGTCATCACCGTTGACGTGCCAAATAGGCGCTTGAATCGCCTTGGCAACATCGGTTGAGTAGACGGACGTGCGCGATTCACCGGGGGGAGTGGTGAAGCCGATCTGGTTGTTGATCACGATGTGCACCGTGCCGCCGATGCGGTATCCGCGCAGTTGCGACATCTGAAGTGACTCGTAGACGACTCCCTGGCCGGCCATCGAGGCATCGCCGTGAATCAACACGGGAACAGTCGTGAAGGAGGCGATGGGGTACGGGTCTTGCTTTGCGCGCACGATGCCTTGCAGCACGCCATTGACGGCCTCAAGGTGTGAGGGATTCGCGGCGAGGTACACCGGAACCTGCTTGCCATCGGGAGAAACGAAGAGACCTTCCGTACCCAGGTGGTACTTGACGTCACCTGAACCCTGAACGGACTTGGGGTCGGCCGTCGTGCCTTCGAATTCGCGGAAGACCTGGCCGTAGGTCTTGCCGGCAATGTTGGTGAGAACGTTCAAGCGACCACGGTGGGCCATGCCGATGGCCACGCCGTCGAGTTCACTCTTTGCCGACTCCAGAAGAATGCGGTCGAGAAGTGCGATGACCGACTCACCGCCCTCGAGGCTGAATCGCTTTTGACCGACGTACTTGGTTTGCAGGAATGTTTCGAAAGCCTCAGCTTCGTTGAGCTTTTCGAGGATGCGCATCTGCTCGTCGTGGCCGGGCTTCTCGTACGGGCGCTCCACCTGCTCTTGAATCCACGCGCGTTGTTCCGGGTCCTGAATGTGCATGTATTCCAGACCCACGGTTCGGCAATAGGAGTCGCGCAGAATGCCGAGAATTTTGCGCAGTGGCGCGCTGTTCGTGCCCCCAATTCCACCCGTGACGAATTCCCGATCGAGGTCCCAAAACGAGAGACCGTGGTTTTCGATTTCGAGGTCGGGGTGCGTTCGCTGCTGGTATTCGAGCGGGTCGATGTCGGCCATCAGGTGGCCGCGCACGCGGAACGAATTGATGAGCTCTTGAACGCGCGCGCCCTTATCAATGTCAGAACTCTTGTCGACGCTGACGTCGGTCGACCATTGAATCGGTTTGTAGGGAATCCGGAGGTCGGCGAAAATCGACTCGTAAAAGCCGCGCTCGCCGATGAGTAACTCGTGCACCTTCTTGAGGAATTCACCCGAACCGGCGCCCTGAATCACACGGTGGTCGTAGGTGCTCGTGAGCGTGATGATCTTGCCGATTCCGAGCTTCGTGAGCGTGGATTCGCTCGAACCCTGGAACTCGGCCGGATAGTCGAGCGCGCCGGCGCCGATGATGCAACCCTGACCTTTCATGAGGCGGGGAACGGAGTGCACCGTGCCAATACCACCCGGGTTTGTCAGCGAAATAGTGATGCCCTGAAAATCATCGGCACCGAGCTTGCCGTTGCGAGCTTTGCCCACGAGGTCTTCATAGGCCACGAGAAACTCGTCAAAACTCATCGTGTCGGCGCGCTTGATTCCAGGCACCATGAGGGCGCGCGTTCCGTCGGGCTTCGGGAGGTCAATGGCGATGCCAAGTGTGACGTGCGCCGGCGCAACCATCGAGGGCTTGCCATCGAATTCCTCGTAGTACACGTTTTGGCTCGGCGACTCCTTGATTGCCTGAACCAAAGCCCACCCGATGAGGTGCGTGAAGGAGACTTTGCCACCTCGTGTTCGGGCAAGGTGGTTGTTGATCACAATGCGGTTGTCGATCATGAGCTTCGCCGGCAGGGCTCGCACACTCGTGGCCGTGGGCACGGTGAGCGACGCATCCATGTTTGCGGAGAGAGTTTTGGCTAGACCTTTCAGGGTCGTGACAACGTCTTCTTCTTCGGATTCGGCGGCCGAGAACGAATTGCCGATCACGCGAGCGTCGGCCGGAATAGGAGTGGGTTGCGCCGGGCGCGACGTTGTTCGCGCAACGGGCTGGGCATTGGGATCGGCGTTCGGAACGGTGGGGCCGGATGCCGAAGTCGCGTTTGCGGCAGGAACAGGGGCTGCCGGCGCTGGGCCGGCCGATGAAGCCTTTCCGGCGAGGTGCGCACCGTACCGCTCGAGGGTGGGCCACCAGGTCTCGTCGACCGAGCTCTTGTCTATGACGAACTTCTCGTAGAGTTCTTCAACTAACCACTCGTTCGCGCCGAACTCATCGGCACCGGACTCGGACTGCAACTGCTCCGACACGTGACTATCTCTCTGGTAGAGGCCGTAATGCTGTGATGGCACATCCGTGGCGATTCCTGCCGAAAAACGCACCTTTTCAACCCTACGCCCAATTCTTTACGGGCGATGACTCCCGCCGACCTCGGTCACACCCACGGCTCGCAAACGTCGTGCGAGGTAGGATGAGGGTCAAATGAGTGCCGAGTGGGTGTGGTTCTGCGTCGGGCTCGTGCTCACGCTTGGCACGGGAATCTTCGTCGCCGCCGAGTTCGCGCTGGTCAACCTCGACCGCTCGGAACTCGAGGCGCGTCAGGCGCGCGGGGAACACGGGCTGCGACTCGTTATCAGTGGGTTACGGCGGACCTCCACTCACCTGTCGAGTGCGCAATTGGGTATCACGTTGACGACGTTGCTGACCGGATTCACGATGGAACCCGCCGTCGCAACGATCGTGTCACCCTGGTTCGCGGGATGGAATCTCAGCCAGCCCGCGGTGAGCTCGATCGCCACGGTCATTTCTGTCGCCTTTGCGACAGCCCTGTCCATGATTCTGGGTGAACTGATTCCCAAGAATTTTGCGCTTGCGGTTCCGCTTCGCGTGGCCAAGCTGGTTGTGCCTTTTCAATTGAGCTTTACCGTCATTTTCCGCCCAGTGGTATGGCTTCTGAACGGGACCGCGAACGGCGTGCTTCGCCTGTTGGGGATTACGCCGCGTGAGGAACTCTCGGCGGCTCGGTCCGCTGACGAGCTCGCGAGTCTCGTGCGTCGTTCGGCTGAGGCGGGTGTGCTCGAAGAAGACACGGCGACGCTACTCAATCGCACGCTCGCATTTAGCGAGTTAACGGCCTCCGATGTCATGACTCCACGCCCACGAATGGCGGCGTTGAACGCCAGCGATCCCACGCGTGCCGTGCTCGAGCTAGCGCGTTCCACGGGCTTCTCGCGATTTCCCGTGATCGACGAAACACTCGATGATGTCGTCGGCATTGTGCACGTCAAATATGCACTCTCGTTGCCCCGCGAAAAACGAGACGACGTTCCCGTGTCGGCCCTCATGATGACCGAGCCATTACGTGTTCCCGAAACGATGCCCCTTGATTCGCTCATGACGGAACTTCGCGGGCGCGGCTATCAGCTCGCGATCATCGTTGATGAGTACGGCGGCACCGCCGGCATCGCGACGCTCGAAGACTTGGTCGAAGAACTCGTGGGTGAGGTCAGCGACGAGCACGACAAATCTCGAGCAGGCATCGTCTCGGCTCGCGGGGTGGTGACGTTCCCCGGCGTCTTACGACCGGATGAAGTGAAGTCGCAGATCGGGCTCGACATTCCCGAGGACGGTCCCTACGAAACTGTGGCGGGATTTGTGATGAGCGAACTGGGAACTGTGCCCAAGGTGGATGATGAAATCACGACCGAACAGGGGACGCTTCGCGTGATGCGAATGGATGGGCGACGCATCGATCGACTGCGATTCACGCCGCGCCCGCCCGATGCGGAGGTGTCCTCGTGAGCGAGTACGCCGGACTCCTCTGGATCTGGGTTCTTCTGGCGGGGAACGCGTTCTTCGTGGCGGCCGAATTTGCCGTGATGGCTGCGCGGCGTTCGCAGATTGAGCCGTTGGCCGACAAGGGTCGTCGAAGTGCCAAGACGGCGTTGTGGGCAATGGAGAACGTCAGTCTCATTCTGGCCACGTGTCAACTGGGAATCACGGTGTGCTCGTTGTTGATTCTGAACGTATCTGAGCCGGCCATCCATCACCTGATGGAAGTTGCGCTCGAAAACACCGGTCTCGAAAGCCGAACCGTGGCGGCCCTCAGTTTTACGATTGCGCTCGTGCTCGTCACGTTCTTGCACGTGATTTTCGGAGAGATGGTTCCAAAAAACGCGTCCTTTTCGATGCCCGATCGAGCCGTTTTGTTACTCGCGGGCCCCATCGTTTTCTTGGCACGCGTCTCGCGTCCGGTGATTTTTGTGCTCAACGCCACCGCCAACGGAGTCCTGCGACTTTTTCGCGTGCAACCTCGGGACGAGGCGGCCAGCACGTTCACGCTGGAAGAAGTCGCCACAATCGTGGAGCACTCGACGGCCGAAGGAACCCTCGAAGACTCCTCGGGTGCGTTGACAGCGGCCTTTGAATTCACGACAAAAAAAGCGCGGGATATTGCGATTCCATTCGATCGTCTCGTGACGCTCACAACGTCATCGAGCGTGGCCGACCTCGAACTGGTTGTGGCGAAGCACGGTTTTTCGCGCTACGTGGTCGTCGACGATACGGGTGATATCGACGGTTATGTGCATCTCAAAGACATCCTGAGCGCGGATGACACGTCGGGCACGATGCCGGCAGATGCGCGCATCCCAGCCAAACGAATCCGTGCGTTACCCGTGGTGACCGAGAACATGGACTTAGAGGATGCCCTCGCCCAGTTGCAGCGACTCGGTGTTCACCTCGCTCGCGTGGTGAATCCAAACGGCGTGACCACCGGCGTGCTATTCCTCGAAGACATCATCGAGGAGCTCGTGGGCACGGTCGATGACGCAACGCGCCGCCGACTCTAGAACCCCACCGAGGAACGGCCGAGTGGCAGGTGGAATCTACCTGCTTGGCCTCGCCCACTGGTATTGGCCCGGCCAATAGTCGATGTCAGCCTGAAGCTCCGTTGCCGCCCGCAAGGCAAAGTGCGGATCACGCAGCATCTCGCGCCCGATCATCACGGCATCGGCCTTTCCGGTGGCAACGATGTCGTTTGCTAGATGTGAGTCGGTGATCAGTCCTACGGTCGTGACGGGAATATGCGAATGCTCTTTCACGTACATCGCCAGTGGAACCTGATACCCCGGTCCAACGGTGATCTTGACGCCCGAAATGTTGCCACCGGCCGAGATGTCGGCAACGTCCGCACCGCGTTCCAGCGCCCAGTCCGCGACGATGCTCGTCTCCTGCTCGTTCCATCCGCCGTCGGCCCAGTCGGTTGCGCTGAACCGAATGAAAATGACAATCTCGTCGCCGACTGCGGCCCGCATGGCTTCCGTCACCTCGAGCAGCAGTCGGGCGCGATTCTCCAGCGGACCACCGTAGTCGTCGACGCGCTCGTTGGAGAGTGGCGATAGAAACTCGTGCAAGAGATAGCCGTGCGCGGCGTGAATCTCGAGAACCTGGAATCCGGCGGACACGGCTCGCCGCGCAGCCTGTGCCCACGCATCCACAATCTCGTGAATCTCGTCGATGGTGAGCTCGTGCGGAACAGTGTGTCCGGGATACGCGATGGGGGAGGGGCCCACGGGAGTCCAGCCACCGTCGGAAAGCGGCACATTTCCGGACTTATCGTCATAGTCAAATGGCGGCGCGTCACTGCCTTTTCGTCCCGCGTGAGCGAGTTGGATTCCGGCGACCGCGCCGCGCGACTTAATGAAATCGACAACGCGTTTCCAGGCCGCAACCTGGTCGTCATTCCACATGCCCGGGCACCGTGGAGTGATTCGACCCTCGGGAGTGACGCCCGTTGCCTCGGCAATGACGAGCCCCGCACCTCCGATGGCAAACGAACCCAAATGCGCGAAGTGCCAGTCGCCCACAATTCCGTCTTCGTCGAAGCAGGAGTACTGGCACATGGGTGCGACCCAGATGCGATTGCGCATGGTCACACCGCGCACGGTGAAGGGTTCAAACAAAGCAGGTTGCGTCATGTGAACAAACTATCGTTGAGTATGTGACCTTGCCCACGCCCCACGAGTTCGGAGCCGTCGATGCGCGCGAGATTTTGAGCACGCCACAGGTTACCGATGACAAGTATTCGCGCGGTGTCGTGGGATTCGTTACGGGTTCGAAGGAGTACCCCGGCGCCGCGGTGCTCGGCGTAAATGCGGCCTACCGCACGGGTGTTGGTCTGGTTCGCTATGTGGGTCCCCGATCGGTGGGCAAGCTCGTTTTGCAGCGTCGACCAGAGGTTGTTCTCGGTGCCGGACGCACGCAAGCCTGGGTCATTGGCTCAGGGATTTCCGCGTTGACTGGCACCGGTGATACGGGGGCTTCGATTCGTTTTGCCCTCGACAGCGGTGTTCCGATTGTGCTCGATGCGGGGGCACTCAATGTCGTGACCGAACTCGGCGCCGAGAGAAACGTCATCATCACACCGCACATTGCCGAGCTGTCGCGACTCATGATTTTTTTGACCGGTCGTGAGACGGAGTGGTCGATCGACATGATTACCGCAGACCCGCTCGCGGCGGCCGGGCGCGTCGCCGACGAATTGGGTGTCGTGGTGAGCCTGAAAGGACACGTCACCCATATTGCTGCGCCGGTCACGGGTGATGTGCGCACGGTGTTTCAGGTGACGTCTCCTACGACATGGCTGGCGACAGCCGGAACCGGTGATGTGCTGGCGGGCATGATGGGAACCATCGTTGCTACAACCGATCCGACGTCGCAGGCCGAACTGGCGCGGTGCGCCGCGACGGCCGTGTACCTTCATGGATGCGCCGCAAACCGCGCCTCGGCCGGAGGCCCGATTGCGGGACTGGACGTATCGGAAGAGATTCCATCGGTGATTCGAGAGGTACTAACCGCATGACATCCGAAACGCCACGGTCGGTTCGCGCGTGGTGGACGTCGCCCATAACGCTCTGGATCGGCTTCATTGCCGTTCACCTCTGGGTGTCGTGGCTGGGGCTGTTCGGGCCCGGTTATCCCCTCGGCGACATCTCCGGCGTCTATACGTTTTGGGCGGGTCACGCGTATGCGGGTGACTTCATCGTGGGGATCACGACTCCGTGGGTTTACCCCATCGTCGCCTTGGTACCGATACTCGCGTCGGGTGTTCTTGGAATGGCGAACTACGTCGTTGTCTTTCTGGCACTCGTCACACTGGTTGATTCCGTCGTCTTCTGGTTTGTCATCGGTTCGCAACGGGATTCGCGCCACGCGGCGGCTGCGTGGTGGTGGCTTGCCCTGCTCGTGTGCCTCGGACCAGTGTCACTCGGTCGTATCGACGCCATTGCGACTCCCATCGCGCTCCTCGGTCTGCTGTTTGTGTTACGGCATCCGCGCACCGCAGGAGCCTTACTCGCGCTCGCCGCGTGGGTGAAAGTCTGGCCGGCGGCGCTCGTGGGTGCGGCGCTCATCGCCGTGCGTGAACGTAAAGCGGTCCTACTGGGGGCGCTCATCGCGTCCGGAGCAGTGGCTGCAATCGCGCTCGTGCTCGGTTCGGGGCTCAACCTTGTGAGTTTCGTTTCGCAGCAAACCTCGCGTGGCGTGCAGATAGAGTCACCCGCGGCGACGGCATACCTGTGGCAGGCTGCGCTCGGGATACCCCAGGTGGGCGTGTATTACGACGATCAAATCCTCACGTACCAGATCTCCGCCCCCGGCGTCGAAATCGTCGGAGCGCTCACGACCATCCTCATGGCGCTAGTGACCATTGGGCTCGTGGCCCTGGGAATACACGGCAGTCGGCGAGGCGCCGACCAGAGAACCGTGTTGTTCGCCCTGGCTCTCGCATTTACGGTCGAACTCATCGTGTTCAACAAGGTCGGCTCGCCGCAATTCATGGGATGGCTCGCTGCTCCTCTTGCGGTGGGACTCGCTTACGGGATGCGGGAGTTACGCATCCCTGCCGTCGTGGCTTTGGTGATGGCAGCGCTCACGCAAGCCATCTACCCGTATGGCTACGACGGATTGCTGCGCGTTGAGCCGTTTATGCTCTGGCTCATCACGATTCGAAACCTTCTCGAGTTTGTCTTGCTCGGACTGGCCGTGCGAATGCTGTGGCGCGCCGTCGTGCCGAGGGAGTCAGACCACAGTGTCGAGCAGTCGCCGAATGTGACGACCAACAAACTCTGATTCGATCAAAAAGGCGTCGTGCCCAAACTCACTTTGGAGCGTGACCGTGTCATCACCGTCGATGTTGCCGGGCACGGCACGTGCGATGCGCTGCTGACCGACAAAAGGAAAAAACCGGTCGCTGTCGATACCCAGAACAAGGGTCGGTGCGGTGATCTGCGCGAGCACCTCATCAATATCTCCGCGGTCGCGACCCACGTCGTGTGAGTTCATCGCTTCGACGAGCGTGATGTAGCTGTTGGCGTCAAATCGGCGCGTGAATTTGTTTCCATGAAAGTCGAGATAACTCGCGACGGCGAACCGACCGCCATGACCGAGCGGGCTGATGTCACTCTGACTCGACCGATCGAACCGCTCGTTGAGTTCCTGCGGTGTTCGAAAGTTTTGGAAGCTGATTCGACGCGCCAGTGCGAGGCCGTGGTGTGGGCCCTCTCCGGCAGGCGCATCGTAATAGTGACCGCCGCGAAAATTGGGGTCGAGCCGAATCGCCTCGATTTGCACGGTGTTCAGCGCGATCTCATCGGCGCTCGTGGCGGCGGGGGCGGCCAGGATGCCCAGTCGCGCGACGCGCGACGCAAACATGAGTCCCCACTCGAGCACGTGCATCGCACCCATGGAGCCGCCGATGACGGCTGCCCACTTCGCGATGCCGAGGTCATCGCTGAGCATCGCTTGGGCTGTGACCTGGTCGCGAATTGTGGTGAACGGGAAACGCGAGGCCCACTCGTATCCGTCGGGCGCGAGCGACGCCGGGCCGGTTGTGCCTTGGCATCCGCCGAGCACATTTGGGGCCACCACGAACCACGTGTTTGTATCGACCGCGAGGCCCGGGCCGACCACCTCGCCCCACCAGCCGTCAGTGCGGTGACTTCCTCCCGCGCTGCCCGTCACATGACTGTCACCGGTCAAGGCATGCAATATCAGAACCGCGTTGTCGCGGGCCTCGTTGAGTTCACCCCAGGTTTCGTATGCCATTCGCACATGGGGCAGGTGTCCGCCAAACTCGAAATTCATTGGTCCCAGATTCGCAAACTGGCGATCACCCGCGGGGTCGCCATCTCGCCAAGCTCCGGTAGCCGGAGGTTTACCCGCGACAGAGCGCACCTGCTCGTCGGTGATAAACGTCGAGGGAAGAACGTCCCCGCTACTCTGCCAATCCATTGTTGACTATCTTTGCGCACCGTGGGCCTCGAGGCGGGACTGTTACGCTCAAACGGTCGCTTTTCGATACTCGCAACCTAGTTCGCCGTCGTTTCGACTCCTTGCACGCTCATACCTCGGGATGTGTCATGACCACGCTCACGAAGCCAAGCCGCACGGCGCTCCGCGTGGACATTCAGGTACTTCGTGCGTTTGCCGTCATGGGTGTGGTCTTATTTCATCTCTGGCCCAGTCTCGTACCTTTTGGGTTCATCGGTGTCGATGTCTTTTTCGTCATTTCTGGATTTCTGATTACCTCACATCTCCACTCGGAGAGCTCGAGAACAGGTCGCATCAATTTGCCCAGTTTTTGGGCACGCCGAATTCGACGCCTTTTACCAGCAGCCTTCGTCGTCATTTTTGTGACATCCGTCGTCGTTTTGATTTTTGCAAGCCAGTCGACGTGGCACGAATTCATTCGACAGGCAGTTGGGTCGACTTTTTACTTCGAGAACTGGATTCTCGCGCTCGACTCCGTTGACTATCTCAACGCAGATAATCAGCCGACGGCTGTTCAGCAGTTTTGGTCGCTCTCTGTCGAGGAACAGTTTTATTTGGTTTGGCCCGTCCTCATCATGTTGGGAACGTGGCTCACCGTTCGCCGAGGAGTAACCTCAACAAATCGTGGCCTGATTTTTCTCCTGGCTGTTGTGGTCTTACTGTCTTTCCTTTGGTCGGGTTGGCTTGCCATTAGTGAAAACCCAAGTGGTTACTTTTCCACTTTTTCCCGAATGTGGGAGTTCGGCTGCGGTGGGCTTGTAGCCTTGGCTGTCTCGCGCTTGCGGACCTTGTCGTCACGGTTTTCACTTGTGCTAGTCGTGTCCGGGTGGATATTGCTTGGCGCGAGCGCGGTTCTGATTAGGCCAACCAGCATGTTTCCCGGCTTTATAGCGGCGTTGCCGGTGGTTGGAACTGCGTTGGTGATAGCCGGGGGTATTTCTCGGCAAGCCAATGATGGTACTCGAAGCGTGGTGCTTGTTCCTCTTGTGTTTCTGGGTGGTATCTCGTACTCGCTGTATCTCTGGCACTGGCCCACGATTTTGCTCTACCCGACAGTTTTTGGTGCATTGCCATCCGCCGCCACAAAAGTTGCCATCTTGGTGTGTTGCATCGGGGTCGCTTGGATGTCAACGCTTCTCTTAGAAAGACCACTCCAACGTTGGCATTTACTTACGGCAGCCAAACCTGTTGTCACAATCCTTGCCGCTCTTGTGGCAGCCGTTCTGACGTTGTCCCCGAGCATTGCGGCGTCGCTTAATCTCGATTCGAGAATCGCTTCTGAATCGAAAGTGCGAGAGAAATTGAAACAGAATCCGTGTTTTGGAGCGCAGTCTTTGACACACGGACACGAATGTTCGACGGTCGATTGGCCGCTACTTACTCCCGATCCAGCGCGTGCGGAAGCGGATGTCCCCATCGAAGCCAACGAATGCAAGACAGACACGCTGGTGCTCTCAGTGTGTCAATTCGGAGAAATTGGCTCGGAAACTCGCGTTGCCCTCGTCGGCGACTCTCATGCCGGACACTGGTTTCCTGCGCTCAAAAAACTCGCCACGGAGGAGGGCTGGCAACTTGACATTTACCTGAAGTCCAGCTGCACATTCATGATCGGCCAACGCACTAAAGAATTTGAGAACTGCTCGACGTGGAGTCAGGAGGTCGTAGATGCTATTCGATCCGGACCGGCCTACAACTTCGTCATCGTCACTGCGTTAGCCGAAAACCTGTCGAGCGAAGTCGCATCCGGTGCACTGAATGAACATGACGTCATTGTCGATTACCAGCAAACGTGGGAATCGCTTCAAAGTTCCGGTACACGGATTGTTGTTATTCGGGACACACCCCACATGAATGAAGGAACTTCATCTTGTGTCGCAAAGGTTTTCAACTCTCGCGCAGGTACGCAATGCGCGTTACCAAAATCGGAGGCCCTAATCTCAACCGACTATGAGGCCCTAGCCGCGTCGCTCTCTGCTCAGGCGATTCTTGTTGACTTTACAGATTTTTTCTGTCCCGACGACTGTGAACCAGTTTTGTTTGGTGCTGTCGTCTACAGCGACTCCCACCACATGACCCAGACGTTTAGTGAAACTTTTGCTTACCCGCTCCGTGATCGTCTGCGAGAGGCGGGAATCATCTTCTAGCCGTGGTGCATGCTCAGCGGACCGTCGCCGTACCGGAGCAGAACGTAGGGCTTCCCGTTGTCCGAGAGTATGGACGACAGAGCGACGCGCACGGATTCGTGCGTGCCCGCTTTGCGCCATTCCTCGATTTTCTCCTTCGGGACCACGACGCGTCGAGACTCGCGCGAGTTCAGAGTGACTTCGTGAGACCACAGTTCACCGCCGTCGGGCGAGATCACTTTCACTCGCGTGGTTCCCGTCGTGGCGGAGTGGTTCATCACGACAACTTGCAGTTCGTCGAGCAGGTTGACGTCGAGCAGTCGCCAGGATTCCCAGGGCTCACGGGCCTGCGGGGCACGTGCCAGCATCTGGTTCACTGGCCATACCGCCCCGAATACCCGACCGCGGTAGACCTCGATGGAGTGCACGTACATGTAATTGTCGTCGTCATCCCGGTAGGAGACCCAGAAAGGGGTTTGCACCGTGAGCGCTTGAATATTGGGCAGGGTCTTGAGGTTGTGCTTCGTCGCCTTGGGGGGGACAACATCGACGACAATCATGCCCTCGGAGTCCAGATCCTCTCCGGCGATGTCACTGATTTCGAGATACAGCTGACCGAATGCGGGAATCGAGAAAGTGCGGTGCGCGAGGAGCGACCCGCGCGAATCGTAGAGCCAGACCCGCGCGTCAACCGGGGTCAGGTCATCCGGAAAAAACATCGAGTAATAGTTCTGCAGGTGAACCCGACTGCGAATGCCCGCCGTGTTCATGAAATAGTGAGCGAACGCACGGCGGGGAACGAATCCTGATTCGAGAAGTTTCCGATAGCTGCCCTGCGCGACCGGGTTCTTCATCAGAGTGCTAAGCGCTGACACGGAGAACCTCCTCGAGCGGGGGTCCATCCGAATCGGCAAAGAACGTGTCGTAGAGTCGCGCGTTTGCTTCGATGCGACGCTGCCCGCCCCAGGTCGTGAAGTAGTACACCGGGGGGAGCGTGTGGTCGCACGCAATGGCTCCTGTCTCGAGGTTCATCGTCATCGAAATCGGTACGAGGCCGGAGTCGCGCGACAGACCAACAATCATGCCGAGTCCACCCTGTGCAATGAACTCATCGAGGAGATTGTTTTGCACGAGAAGGTCGCGAACGCTGACAAATCGGCACGACCATGGTGGAACAGTGACGTCGCCGCGAGCAACCTTGTTGCCCGCCGGATCAACCAACCAGAATTCCATGTGGGCAACGTCTTCATACTGGATGGACGTTGAAGCGTTGATCAACGCGAAGAGTGTGTCTACCGTCGGCGTCACGATTGCCTTTGGGGCCTGCAAGAGCGTCGTGCGGGTTTTGTTGAACCGATCATCATTTTGCGGACCCATCTGGTAGGCCACTCCGGTGATGACCCCCTTGGGTTCCTGGCGGAACTCGATGAAGTCGTCGGACGAACTCACGTGAGCCATCAACTCGCCGCGCGTCACAGAGACCAACTCTTGGCCGGCGAACCGCTTCGGAACCATGTGTGCGATTCCCAGCATGTTTCCGCGCGGAGTAATTTTCAGCTTCTTGAGCACGTCGCGGGTATCAATCTTGACGATGTCTCCCGGAGCAAGTTCATGCAAAACGTCTGTTGTCACCACGTGCTGGCCGGAGTTGTCAAAAAAAGACAGCGAAAGCTGAAAATCAGTGGCGTGCGGACCTGTGCGCAGGCCATTGTTCACCGTTATGGCGGTTCCGTAGGAGTAGCCACTCAGGATGGGAAAAATACACGGGCGGTAGAACAGCGGATCGAAATCTTCAACAACGTCGGACACGATGCAACTCCTCACGACAACGATTGTGTTCGGCCTTCATTCTACGACTCGACCGTGGAGACTCCGCAGTCAAACAACTACGGGGACGTCGCTAGCGTACGCGGGGTGCGAGCTCTGGCACCTCTGCGTCGAGCCGGTCACGCGCATCGCCCTGCGCGATTGCCTCGAGGATGATGGGAAGTGTCCCGGCGTAGGCAGCGCAGATTGTGTCAAACGCGGCATCATCATGCGCATCCATGACGTTGTGCGTGGCAATCATCAGGACGCCGCGCTTCGACATTTCCTGCATGAACAGGACCTTGAGATCGGCCACCTCGGCGCCCAAATCGGGGTTCCACACCAAGAACTTCCAGGTTGGGTGTCCCTGCAACGACACGACGTCTGAAGCGCCCGAGGATTCGATCACCTGGTTAACGCGCTCTGCCAGCAGCTCACCACGCGCTGAAATGCGCGTGAGTACATCAGTGTTCTTGATGCGCTCCAACACCACCTTGGCCGCCGTCAACGAAAGGAGTTCGCCACCAAAAGTTCCCGTGAAGAATGCCTTTTCGAGAACCATCATGTACTCGCGCTTTCCGACGATGGCAGAGATCGGGTAGCCGTTTGCCATTCCTTTTCCGAAGGTCGAGAGGTCTGGCGTGACGCCGAAAAATTCCTGAGCACCGCCATTCGCAAAACGGAAGCCCGTAATCATTTCGTCGAAGACGAGAAGAGCGCCGTACTTGGTCGCGAGTTCGCGTACGCCCTCGAGATACCCAGGCTCGGGCCAGTCCACGGTCATGACTTCCATGATGATTGCGGCGGTGGGATGTGCCGAGAGAGCTTCTTCCATGGCGCTGAGGTCGTTGAACGGAACAGAGTGCGCCAGCGCAGCAACATCATCTGGCACGCCGAGGTTGCGGGTTGGTGATGTCCCGATGTACCAGTCATGCCAGCCGTGGTAGCCGCACACCACGACGTGGTCGCGCCCGGTGTATCCGCGAGCAACACGAATCGCCGCTGATGTTGCGTCAGAACCGTTCTTGCCAAATCTCACCATCTCGGCCGAGGGAACCAAGTCAACGATGAGTCGCGCGACGTCGCTTTCGATCGGGTGCGTGAGAGAAATGGTCACCCCACGCGGAACCTGAGCGATGACGGCCTCGGTGATGGCCGGGTCTCCGTAGCCAATGTTGATGGCCGCAAGACCGCTGATGAGGTCGACGTACTCGTTCCCGTCGACATCCCAGATACGACATCCCTCGGCTCGGTCGCCGTAAAGCGGAGCAATGCCGGCCGGAAGAGTTAGCCGAGACTTGCTGACGGTTTGGGCGCCGAGGGGAATGACTTCTTCCGCAATCGCCAACTGCGCCAACGATTTTTCGTAACGATTCGAATCGCGTGCCATCAGTCCTCCTGAGTGACTATTTACTAAGCCCCGAGTTTCGGGCGACCTCGGAATCGGTGCGCGAGAGCGCGGGATTATTGGTCACGAGCTCGAGGACATCTCGTTGTCGAAATGCGGGTTTCTGGTCGTAGAGAAGAGAATATACGAGTCTCGCAAACGACAGGTCGTCAGGAACGTCCACCGTCCAACGTAAATGACTGAGATCGGGTTGCTGCTCAACCGAGTTGAGTGTGAAGTCCTCGGGTCGCGAATACATGCCCAACGTGACGTGCTCGCGTTCCATCTCGCTCAGCGGAAGTTCGCACAGCCGCTGAAACGCCTGCGCGTCGATGCATTCCACATCGAGGCCGTCCGGGAAGGTTGGAAACAGCGTGTTGGATGAGTAGTCAGCTTGCTTCGCGAGGTGTTCATCAATAACCGCGTCGATTACCTCTGGATCAGTCAAGGGACAATCGGCAGTGAGCCGAACAATCACATCGGGCTCAAATTCCTCCACAACCAGCCGGAATCGCTCGACAACGTCATCGAGGGGTCCCCGTCGAACTTCGATTCCGGATTTCTGGAGCACAAGTTCGAGTTCGTCGTCGCGAGGATCCACACTGGTTGCGACAACTAACGTGTCGATCCTCGCGGATTGTCGAATCCGTTCGATCTGACGAAGAATCATCGGCTCGCCGTGAAGGTTCATGAGAACTTTGCCGGGTAGCCGAGTCGAACTGAGCCGGGCTTGCAGAATCGCGAGAATCATGACTCCACCTTTGTTGATGGCCATTGACGGGGGTCGAGAACCGCAGCAGGAATGTCTGCGAGCTCGATGCCACGTCGGGTTGGCGCCGAAGCTGACGTCCACGCGTCGACAATGTCCTGCAATTCACTCGGTGACTGTGCCCCCACGATGACGGCCGAAACATGGGGATGAAACTTGAGCGCGCCGAGCGCAATCGATTGCACGCTCACCTCTCGTCGGGCGGCTTCCCCGTGAAGCGCCGTGAGTGGGGCTTTCAGTGGGGCGAAGAAGGTCGGCAGGGCATCCGGATGCGCAAACACAAGCCCCTGCAGAAAGGCACTTCGCACGTGAACCTGCACTCCACGCGAAACCAACTCGCTGAGGAGAACCGAGTCGAGCAGGCGGACGTCGAAAACGTTCGCCGGGAGTTGAATCAAGTCCAGGTCGGGTACAACGTTGAGAGCGTTTTCGAGATCGGCTTCGTCGTAGATGCTGACACCGATTCGATTGACGGTGCCGGCTGCGCGAGCGTCTCGCAGGATTTCGACGGCGTGCGCGCGACGATTGTCAGAGAGGTCCGACAACTTGTGAAAGAGCACGCCCTCGAGGTGATCCACACCTAGCTGACTCATGGATTTTCCGAAAAGGCTCTCGCGCGTGGGAACACTTCCATCGACCGCGAGGGAAAACTTGGTGACGTACCTTCTGTCCACAGACGAAGACGCGCTTTCAGAACTGCGGTCACGCGTCAGATTGCCCAAGCGTTCCTGGGCTGTACCGTAATCCGCGGCCGTGTCGAAAAGCGTGATCCCAGCCCGATGTGCCGTGTCAAGAATCCCCCGAACCACATCGTCGCTTGGCGCTCCGTGAGTGTTCGTGATTCCGTAGTCCACCCCGAAGGCCACCGTGCCGAGGCCGAGTTCAGGCATTGGGATTGACTTTCCCCAGCATGACGACGTCGTCACGCTCTCCCGAGTTGAGCGAAACCTGGCTTCGGAGGAGGCCTTCTCGGGAAAATCCACACGTTTCAAATGCACGGATTGATGCCACGTTCGACGCATACGCTCCAGCGGACACCTTGGTCAACGCGACGGTGTCGAATGCCCATGCCGTCACGGCTGCGACCGTTTCCGTCGCGACACCCTTCCCCCACCACTCTTTCGAGCCAATGAACAGGCCAATGGATGCCGTGTTGTGATGCACATTGATGGGACCGAGCTTGATGTTGCCGATGTGTTCGTGGGTTTCGTTCGTCACGATGGCCAATAAATAAGAGTCCGTTGATTTCAGTAGTGATGTCACGTAATCACGGAGGAGTTGCAGATTACCCACAGGTGCAAAGCGTGTTTCGAGGAAAGCCGTCGTTTCGTCGTCGGCGAGCCAACGGAGATATGTCTCAGTGGCGAAATCTTCGTCGAGACACACCAAGGAGAATCTCTCCGTCTCAATCGGCTTCAGCGGAATCACGAGTGGCTTCCGCCGGGCACGAAGGGGCACTTTCGTGCGGGTAAAATCAACACGCTCCATTATCCCGAAAACCTCAGAGAATCATGGCGGGCATGACGTACGCACTCACGATTGTCGCCAGTTACGACCCTGCTTACCTGCGCATTGCCGAAAGCCTCGTGCTGGAAGACATGCGATTGGGACACATCGCACTCGTTCTCGATACCTCATCGATATCGCCCGTGCCTGCCGAGTCGTTTCACCGCCCCACTCTGCATGCCTTTGGCCTGCGGCATCCAGGGCACGACATCGCGAAACGGATGACTAGTCTCGGCGCTGAATATCTTGATGTCAGGGAAGTGTTGAAGGAGGCGCCTGCGCTGCAGCTCACCGAAACGCACGTCGACCTTCTCAACATCGCTGTGGAGTCCGCGCTCATCACGTACTACCGAACGGATCGGCCCAACCGACGCATTCGCCGTGTACGGAGAATTGCCGAGGCCCTCTTCCGTGAGGGTGAGCAAATATACTCGGCGCTGCGGTTTCTGCTCACCAGCCGGCAGGTCGTCCGCATGAACGTAGCAAACGGCCGTTTTCCCGCGCAGAAGATGGCTTTTCTGGCGGCCCAAGAATGCGCCGTGTCGACGGTTCACTTTGAAAAAGGTGAAACCCCGAGTGGCGCCTACGTTCAGCCCTACGCACCACAGAACCGACTGGTGTCTCAAGGCTCGGTGGCTGACGTCTTGGCGGGCTTATCTCAGCGGGAGATCGTTGAAACGGCGGATATCTGGCTCGCCCGTCGCGCTCCATCGACGGCCTCGTCGAACGAGTTCTCGGCCAACTGGGTCAACACAGTCCCGTACGCCGTCGCACATCGACCGGCCTCACAAATGGCAGTCGGGTTCTTCACGTCGTCACAAGACGAGTTCCTGTTTCTCGGACCCGAGTGGCAATTGCATCGGTGGGAATCCCAATTCGAGGCATTCGATGCGTTGCTCACATATTTCGAGAAACTCGGAGCCTTGTGTTACCTGCGCGTGCATCCGAATCTCGCAACAAAAGCGCATGAGTGCTTCGTGAGAGAGCGAGCCGATCTGCGGTTGCTCGCGGAAAAGCATCCCAACCTCATAGTCATCACTCACGACAACCCGGTGAGTTCGTATGCTCTGCTTGACGTTTCGGATGCCGTGGTGGTGTGGGACTCGACGATTGGACTCGAGGCAAGCGCGCGAGGGATTCCCGTGTGGACGTGCGCCGCCTCCCGCTACGGCGAAGTAGCTGACGTGCGTGAAGTGTTTGGAGCAGACGAACTCACAGTGAAGAAAATGAGCCCATGGAAAGTGGATTCGTTTGGCGCCAAGAAGTTCATTGCCTATTTGGTCAAGCGTGACCGAGAGGTCGATCTGTCGAGACCGGGCTGGGAAACGTGGGATGTGAGCCGGCCTCCTCGGGCCGTCGCGTTAGCGGCCCTCCTCGTCTCGGGCGGTAATCCGTCGATAAGGGATGCGATAGCCGCAACGGTCGACGTGTGGCGCCATCGCAGTCGTGAATTTAACCGTGCGAGTCTTCGCGCAAAGAAGCGGAGATAGGTCACTTAATGTCGGCCATGGCATCGACCACCCGCTTGGCACCGAGACCATCAAACGATTTCAGACAGTTTTGCGAGATAGTCCGTCGAAGTTCGTCGTCGCCCAGCAAGGAGCGGAGCGCGCTTCCAATCTGATCGACAAGGTCATGCTCCGCCACGTTCGCGGTATCTATTCCCCAAGCCAGTCCTCGATTCGTGAGTTCCCGCAAGCCCGTGCGTTGATTCTCGACGACGCTCATCAAGAGTGACGGAATGCCGAGCGTGCAGAATTCCCACGACGATGTTCCGGCGGCCGACACGGCGACATCCGCTCGAGCGAGCACTGACGGAAGATCTCGCGTGGGCGTAAGTACCTGAAATCCCGGACGGTCTTGTGTCAAAGACACCACCTCAGCGTGCCATGCCGGGGCAGTGACAATGGTTGCGGTCACGGGTGAATCTAGCGCGCAAATCGCTCGGGTTACGGGAACGATGGTGCCCGTTGGATCGCTTCCTCCCATGACCGCAACAACATGCGGGGAGTCTGTCGTGAATTGCCACGGGCGCTCGCGACGAACCGAGACAATCGCCTCGCGAACGAGGGCGTACCGTGAGCCCGCGAGAAGTCGGCTTCGAACATCCGCGGGCCAGGACAGGTCTTCTGCTCCGATGTTGTGATCGAGAAAAAGGTCCGCGTCGATGGAGCGGTCGTCACCGTCGACGATGGCGAGAACCTTGGCTTTGTTCCGGCACGCTGAGATCGCGGTGTGCCGGATCTCATAGGAATCAACAACGAGCCAGTCGGGCGCGACTGACCCCACGAGCTCGGAATCGAGGGAATGTTGTGTGACGTGAACCACGTCGAGCCCCTGGGCAATCACGAGTTCATCGAGCCAGGACACCCCGGAATTGTTTGTGGCCAGAACAACATGATGACCGGCGACCCGGAGCGCTTCCGCAAGTGTCAGACATCGCATTACGTGGCCCGTGCCCTGTGTTGCTGATGCATCAGCGCGGAGGAGCACTTTCACTATGAAAATCCTCTCGATGGGCGAATCACCAGCGACCCGGACACTCCGTCATCGTTTGGTAGGCTCGCATAGTTGTAAATCGGCTCTCAGCCCAATTTTTCGGAGGTTTGGCTTTGTCCATTCTAGAAGGTTCGTCAATCCTCATCACGGGTGGCACCGGTTCATTCGGTAAGGCCTTCATTGAGTACGCACTCGCGCACCTCAACCCGAAGAAGATCGTTATTTTTTCGCGTGATGAGCTCAAGCAGTACGAAGTTCGGCTGCGATTCAATCACGACCCGCGTCTGCGGTTTTTCCTCGGTGACATTCGCGACCAGCACCGGTTGATGCGTGCATTGCACGGTATCGACTACATCGTGCATGCCGCCGCGCTCAAGCAAGTAGACACCGCGGAATACAACCCGTTTGAGTACGTGCAAACCAACATCATCGGATCTCAAAACGTCATTGAGGCGGCCATCGACACGGGAATCAAGAAAGTCGTCGCGCTCTCAACGGACAAGGCGTCGAGCCCACTCAATCTGTACGGTGCGACGAAGCTCGCTGCCGACAAGCTCTTCCAGTCGGCCAACCACTACGCCGCCGGCTATGAGACGCGTTTTTCGGTGGTCCGCTACGGAAACGTCATGGGGAGCCGTGGTTCTGTCATCCCGTTCTTCAAAGAACTCGCTGCCAAGGGCGAGTCGCTTCCGATTACCGATGAGCGCATGACGCGATTCTGGATCACACTGCCTCAGGCCGTGCAGTTCGTTGTCGACTCGTTCGACTCGATGGTCGGTGGTGAGCTTTACGTGCCGCGTATTCCCAACATGAGAATTCTCGACCTCGTTGAGGCCGTTGCTCCGGGATCGAAAACCCACACGGTGGGAATTCGCCCTGGAGAGAAGCTCCACGAGGAAATGATTTCCGAAGACGACAGTCGCCGCACGCTATTGCTGAAGGACCGGTACGTGATTCTTCCTACGATCGCGGAATGGGGCTTCGTGGCACCCAAGGGAGAAGAGGTTCCCGACGGATTCGCGTATCGCTCCGACACGAATGACCAGTGGCTCGATGTTCCCGCGTTGCGTGACCTTATCGAGAAGTTCGCCTGAGCGTGAGCATTCCTTACGGTCGTCAGTCCATCTCTGAGGAGGACATTGCCGCGGTTGCCGATGTGATGCGCACGGACTGGCTCACCATGGGGCCCGTTGTCTCAGAGTTTGAGGCGGCGGTGTCTGCGTTGGCAGGTACGCCGGACGCAACTGTCGTGAATTCCGGATCGTCTGCCCTGCACTGCGCTTATGCCGCGCTCGGCGTAACGAAGGGCGATGAAGTCATTACGTCGCCGATGACGTTTGTTGCGACAGCGGCGACGGCGATTGCCGAAGGCGCGACCGTGCTATTTGCCGACACGCAGGAAGACACGGGCAACATAGACCCCGCCAGCGCCGAGGCGCTGGTGACACCACGAACGAAGGTAATTGCGGGTGTCGATTATGCCGGGCATCCCGTCGATGCCGACGAACTCATGACCATCGCGCGCGCGAACGGTGCGTATTTCTTAGAAGATGCCGCTCATTCCATTGGTTCGCTCTATCGCGGTCGTCCCGTGGGAAGCCTCGCCGACGTCACTGAGTTTTCTTTCTTTCCGACCAAGAACATGACAACCGGGGAGGGGGGCGCGGTAGTGTCTCCCGATGCGGCAATCGTCGAACGCGCTCGACGATTCCGTTCTCACGGTTTGGTGCGCAACAAAGATGAGCAGCGCTATCCCGATGAAGGTCCGTGGCACCAAGAGGTGCATGCGTTTGGACTTAACTACCGCCTGCCCGACGTGCTTGCCGCCATTGGGTTGAATCAAATCAAGCGCATCGCAGAATTCAAAGCTCGTCGCGCGGCTATTTTCGATCGGTACAGCACCGAGCTTGCCGACCTGGACGGCCTCATCCTTCCGGCAAAGCGCGACTACGTCGACCCGATGTGGCACCTGTATCCCATCCGAGTGCTCGACGGTCGTCGACGCGCGGTGTTTGAATACATGCGCGAACAGGGCGTCCTCGTTCAGGTGAACTACATCCCTGCTTATTGGCACCCGGTGTTCGAAGACTTGGGCTACAAGCGAGGCATGTGTCCGAATTCCGAAACCTACTACGAGCAAGAAATTTCGTTGCCGATGTTTGCTGAT